>JBOHVR010000045.1:0-11234 GCA_050735755.1 Binatia bacterium | reverse complement strand
GCTTTGAAATTTTCGTAGAAGGTGGAGTTCTGGGTAAAGGCGCTTTTCTTCCCGGCGGGGAGGATCCCGATTCGTTTGTGCGCGCGCATGGGAAAGACGGTTTGGAGGCGGTTCTCAGTCGGGCCCTGCCGCTTGCCGACTATTTTGTGGAGTGGCTCGGGACCCAGTACGGCAAGTCGTTGCAGGGCAGAAGCCAGATTGCTCAGGAAGTTAGCCGGGTCTTGGTGAAGGTTCGCAATCCATTTGAAGCGGACCTGCTGGCACGCCGAGCGTCTGATGCTCTGGGGATACGGGAAGAACTGCTGCGTTTGCCAGCTCAAGGGGTACGCGTTCACGGTCGCCCGGTCGATTCCCGAGCCGGACCGAGAATTGCGGCCGGTGCCGTCGCCGCAGACCTCGCGGAGCGCTCGCTGTTGGGTCTCATTTTGCGTTTTTCTCGTATCGCCGAACAGGCCGCAGCGGAACAGGATTTAGAGAATCTGATGGCGGAGAAATGGAAGGACGCCATGGCTCGCGCACTGACTTTGTGGAAAACCCGAGGCGCGATCGATATGGCGTCGTTGATGCAGCAGCTGACTCCGGAAGTGGCCGCCCAGGTCAGCGGAGTTTTTTTGGAGGCGGAGAAAATAGAGGAGGCGGAAGCAGAGAAGATGATGAGTGACTGCCTGGCTCATCTGCGCCGGCGCCATCTTAAAAGCCTGCAAAGCGAAGCGCGCCGCGCCATTCGCGTCGCCGAGGAAAACCAAGATGAAAATGTCAGGAAGGAAAGGATTTTGGAATGGCAGGAAATCGCAAGAAGAAAAAACCAGCTCGAGCGCAGAGAACTGTAAGCTCGGAGAAAAACGGCGCGCCGGCCGGTAACGGCGCGTCCGCTCACTCGGCGCAGCAGAACGAAATCAAAGAAGTCAAAAAACTCATCGACCTCGGCAAGGAGAAGGGGTACCTCACCTACGATGACGTCAATGATATGCTGCCAGCCGACGTCGTCTCGCCGGATCAGATCGACGACGTCATGTCGCTTTTTGGCGAGATGGATATTGAGGTCGTCGACGCGAATCAAAGGGTGGCGATTTCAGGCCAGACCGACGAGTTGCCCGACGAAGACGATGACGAAGAGGGTGATCTTGAGGTTGAGGTGGACGGGGAGATGGGAGCAAAGACCGGAGACCCGGTCCGAATGTATCTCCGCGAGATGGGGACGGTTTCGCTGCTCAGCCGTGAAGGGGAGGTTGAAATCGCGAAGAAAATCGAACAGGGCGAGAAGCAGGTAATCAGTGAAGCGCTTTCTTGCCCGGTGGCTCTACGTTACGTGCTCGACTTGGGGGACAAGCTCGAGCAGCGAGAAATTCGTGTCCGGGACGTGATCAAGGATGTGGACGCGGACGAGGACATGGACTATTTGGAGGATGAGGAGGTGCATGAAAAACGGCTTTTGGACCAATTTGCCAAGCTGCAGCGGCTGGCGAGCAAGAAGGCCGAGTTGGGGAAGGAGTTGGAAAAGAAACATCTTTCGAGCGTGCGCCGGGAATCTCTCGAGCTGGCGCTCGCGAAGCAAGAACAAAAGATCTTGAGCGGGCTGCAAGCGCTGCAGCTGAATCGCCGGCAGATCGACGGAATCGTCCATGAGCTCAAGAAAGCCTCGAATCAGATTGACGATCGCGAACGGGTCGCGCGTAATTTCGAAGGCCGAGCCGGAAGGCCCTTGCCGGACATTTTGAGAGTCATTCCCCATAACGGACGCCGTAAAGAGTGGAAGCAGGTGACGGGCGCGCTGCGAATGACCCAAGACGCCATTCGTCAGATCGCGGACGAGATCCGGCGCGATCGCCGTGAAACCAGGCGGATCGAACAACAATTGGAGATGGAGGCCGGTGAAATCAGGCGCCGCGTCCGCTCCATCATTGACGGCGAAACCAAGGCCAGCCAAGCAAAAAAAGAGTTGATTGAAGCCAACCTGCGTCTCGTTGTGAGCATTGCGAAGAAATACACGAATCGGGGGTTGCAGTTTCTGGACTTGATTCAAGAAGGCAACATCGGGCTGATGAAGGCCGTGGACAAATTTGAATACCAGCGCGGCTATAAGTTTTCGACCTATGCGACCTGGTGGATACGTCAGGCGATCACCCGCGCCATCGCGGATCAGGCTAGGACCATCCGGATTCCTGTGCACATGATCGAAACTATCAACAAATTAATTCGGACATCGCGTTACCTTGTCCAAGAAATTGGCCGCGAGCCGACCCCCGAAGAGATTGCCACTAAAATGGAAATCCCGCTTGACAAAGTCCGTAAGGTCTTGAAAATTGCGAAAGAGCCGATTTCACTGGAAACGCCGGTGGGCGAAGAGGAAGACAGCCACCTGGGAGATTTTATTGAAGACAAGCGCATCATGACGCCGTCAGAGGCCGTGACCAACCTGAACTTGCAAGAACAGACCCGCAAGGTCTTGGCGACTCTCACGCCGCGCGAGGAGCAGGTGTTGCGGATGAGATTCGGCATCGGCGAGAAATCCGACCACACACTCGAAGAAGTGGGCCAAAAGTTTGCCGTGACCCGCGAGCGGATCCGCCAGATTGAGGCGAAGGCCCTGCGCAAGTTGAGGCACCCCAGCCGCAACAAGAGGCTGCGTAGCTACATGGAAAACTGACTTTTGCGTTTCGAGCCTCGAGTCGCTGCGATAAACTCGAAACCCGAAACGTTAAACCTTCGCAGTCGCTACAGCGTTCCCCAGCCAAATCGGCGAACGGCTTGTTTTTTGGTTCTCACTTGTTAGTTTTCATTGACCGTTGCTTTTTTACCTGTGCCTTTTTACTTGTCTTTCTTCCGGGCCCATAGCTCAGCTGGTTAGAGCTACCGGCTCATAACCGGTCGGTCCCTGGTTCGAATCCAGGTGGGCCCATTCAATCCTTGCAATAGTATTTTCTACTCTTCCGTTTCTTGGCGCTCGCGCGCGCAGGTGTGCGCTTTTCTTATCTCCCCGTACACAAAAGGACACGATTCAAAGTTATCCACAGCCGGCATGATGATGCTGATATTCTAATTTCTTCCTTGCAAGTCTGCACCTTGCCCAATACAATCCGCGAGGTATCCGATTGGCGCGCCATTTGCCAAGTTATAGGATCGCGCGGACTGCCGACATTGAGTTGACGACCTGTTTCGCGGTTGGTTAAGTTGAGCAACGGGATCTTGCAGGAGAGAGCGAAGTGGGATTACAGCATGACATTCTGATGCTGGATCTTAATCCGGGTCCTTGTCCTTCCAGTCACTGTCTCAGGGTGCCTTATGTCATTCAAAACCTGCTTCCGTCTGGCAAAATACATTTTGCAAGCAACAAAACCTCCTCAAACGCCTCCCTATCGCTAGCGCCTGAAGTTATTCTGTTCCGCCCTTCACCGTACGAGTCCCTCGAAGAGCTAACGCGGTCCTTGCGTCACCAGTGGGAGCGCTCATCGGTCATGGCGCTATTTTGTGCAGGCTGGGAAGATATGACAAAGGTTTTGCGATCCGTAACGCACAGCGGAGATGACTTTCTTTCCTGCCCCTTCACGGAAACGGATCTCTTTCTGCGGGTGCAGCGCCTTCTGCGCTGGAATGGACAGACCGACACTTCTTCCCGGGCGAAAGCCATTAAAGAGAAGCTGCACCTGGACTCGATCGTGGGCGAGAGTGAGTGCCTCCTGGGAGTCATCGAGAAGATCCCGCTTCTTGCCCGCGCCAACGCAGCGGTAGTGATCCACGGTGAGACCGGGACTGGAAAGGAGCTTTTTGCGCGCGCGATCCACTACCAGGGTCTGCGCAGTGGCAAGCCGTTCATTCCGGTCAATTGCGGAGCTTTGCCGGACGAGCTTTTTGAAAACGAGCTTTTTGGTCA
This sequence comes from Binatia bacterium, assembly GCA_050735755.1. GTDB lineage: Bacteria > Desulfobacterota > Binatia > UBA9968 > UBA9968 > DATMAM01. Next base: position 7,363 of record JBOHVR010000045.1, on the reverse strand, counting down.
TATGAAAGGCGCGTACACGAATGCCTTTTCGGCAGAAAAGGGGCTGATCGCGGAGGCCGAAGGGGGAACGCTGTTTTTAGACGAGGTGGACGCGTTAACCCCTTCTGCCCAAATCAAGCTTCTCCGCTTTCTGCAGGATGGTGAATACCGCCCACTCGGTTATTCCCGACCTTTGGTCGCAAACGTGCGCGTCATCGCAGCGACCAATACAAATCTCAAGCACCGCGTTGAGTTGGGAAGGTTTCGCGAGGATCTGTTCTACCGTTTGAACGTGCTCTCCCTGTCGATTCCGCCCTTACGGGATCGAATCAACGATATCCCGCAGCTCGCGGCGCACTTTCTCCTCCTGCACGGCCGCCAACCCGGCCGTGACAGGCTTCGAGTTTCCGTGGGAGCGCAACAGAAACTTATGACTTATTCTTGGCCCGGCAACGTCCGTGAATTGGAAGCTGTGATTCAAAGAGCTGGGGTCATCAGCCCGGCAGAGGTCTTGCAGCCTCAGGATATCGACCTTCCCTCAAATCAGTCCAAAGAGACTGACGCGCGGGATTCCCTCCGCAAAGCAAAATCCTTTGCCATAGGGGAGTTTGAGCGCCGCTATCTCTCAAATCTTTTAGCGTTCCACCGCGGCAATATTAGCCATGCGGCCAAAGCTGCCGGCAAAGATCGCCGGACGTTTCAGCGCCTCCTACAAAAATACAGCCTGGACCGCCGCTCCTTTGAAGTTTAACTTTGCTTGATCCGTTTTTATCCCTGCGGCAGAGACGCCGCACGCCGCGGTAAAAATGCCGCACCCCTGTAGCTTGTTTCGTGCTCAATCTTATCAGCCAATAGCTCACCCTTAAGCCTGCGGCGGAAACGCCGCATCTGCCGCAATCCAAGAGCAAGATCTTTTGTGAATTCAAAGGATTTGGCGAGGTGCTTTTTTTGGTATTCGATTTGCTCATGAGAATTAATCTAACTTGTCATGACGTGAAGGAAGGGCAATCCGTTGACTGGAAGGGAGTCCGCTGAGAGTAGTGAGCGGCTGATCCGGGGAATCCTCCAATACTGCGTCGAACATCCAGATGCGAAAGACACATTCGAAGGAATTCTTAAGTGGTGGTTACCTGGAAACCAAGGAGGCTGGGGGAAAGAAAACGTTCAAAAGGCGATAGACGTTTTAACCTCAAAGGGCTGGCTTTTAAGGCGGCAGACAAGACAATCTGAAGAAATTTACGGGCTTGACAAAGATCATCTGCAGGAGATTAGCGAGTTTCTGAGGCAAGATAAGCCCGATTCACAACCGTAAGGAGGAGAATGAATTGCAGCTGACGAGGGAAAGGATCTTCATCGCTTAATGTACACTGCCTTGCGCGCTACCAGTCGAACTCTCGCCAGATTTCTCGAAATCAAGTTTCAAGCGGACCCGCTATTGAGCGGGTTCTTTAGCGGCGGCATGGTGGTGTCGCTCAATACGCCTCAGGAAATGGCTGAAAGACCCGCGGAAGGATTGTCGCTCTGGCTCTATCGGATTATCCGCGACGACCAGCGGCTCAACGACCCGCCTTTCAGAATTAGCCCCACCGAACTGCAACCACCCCCGCTGCCGGTGCGCCTGCATTACCTGATGACGCCGGTGACGAATCCGCAGTCAGGCGATCCCGAAACGGAGCAACTGATCCTGGGCAAAGTGCTGCAATTGTTCCACAGCCACGCGGTGCTGCGCGGCACGGACCTCGAAGCTGAGTTTTCGGGGACGGAGGTGGAGCTCAAGGTTCGTCTCGAACCGTTGGCACTCGAAGAGATCACCCGCATCTGGGAAGCGCTCGAAGGCTCGTACCAACTATCGGTCTCCTACGAAGTCAGCGTTGTCAATATCATGCCGGAGCTCGAGCCCGAGCGGATCAGCCCTGTGGAGATCGCCATGCCTGAATACGGACTGATCGTGTCATCCGAGCCAACTTAAGAGGGAACCTATCGATGTCGCGTCGCACCGTTCAGCTTGGCAGCAGAATTATTCTAGTCTCACCCGATGATCCCGTACCTCCTGTGAACCGGATGCAGGCCGTGATGAAAGTCCGGGTCACGGATGAATTGACCGGGATTGCGCCGGACGGCCGCATTGCGCTCGAAGTCAAGGAGCGCGACTTTCTGTCGCGCCTAGGAAGCGATGGCTTCGGTGGATTGATCGGTATTCCCCAGCACTTTTTCCAGGCTCTGCAAGGTCCCGATTATCCCGTTCACCTGACGATCAGTGGGGAAAGATATCTATCGCGGGAGCTCGAACGAAACATTCCAAAAGGCCCGAACTTTCCCTTGACCTTCACGCCTCCTGAGATCGATGTCGCGCTGCATCGGCAACCCGTCTTTATTGCGGGGCGAACCGCACGATGGATCAACAATGCCAGCACGCCGCTAGCGGGGGCGCAGATCAGCGTGATGGGGATATGGCGAACTCCGCCTCCCGCTAATGTCGTCGTCGCTCCCGATTCGCCGAACCTCGTCGCGCTGCAACCGCCTCTATATATTGACCGGGCGGCGCTGACGCAGTCGCTAGCTCCCAGGGATTTGGCGCCGGTTATCGGCAATGACAAAGAGTTGATGGACGATGTCGCTGCCTCTGCGAAAACGATTCGCTTATCCAACCGGTTGGGGTTGGCGGCGGGAAACATTTTGCTGATCGATGCCGAGCAAACCGACCTGGCGGAATTCATAGCGATCCATAGCTTGCCGACCACCGCTCCCGCGGATCAACCGACCGCCGTGACCCTCGATCACCCTTTGAATTTTTCCCACCGTCGAGGGGCGATCGTGCGCCAGGTCAATCCTCAGGCGCCCGGAGCGAGCCGAAACATCACTGTCGATGCCTTCTCCGGCGACAGTTGCTTATTTCTGAGCGCCTTGACCGGGTTGAGCGGCGCAGCCGAGGTCGAGATCACAGGCGCGCCGGGGCCGGACGAGTATCACAAGGTCATGCAGTTTGCGGTCAGCAGCGACGCGGACGGCTACTATCGATTTCCGCCGCTCAGCCGCGTGGCTCAACTGGAGATTCACGCGGAAAAAGTTGTCGGAGCGCAGACATTCCAGGCCACGACGACTTTTCGTCCTGACTATCAGCAACGGGAGAATCGCCTTGATTTGATGCTGGCCGCTTAAGAGATCGGAGAGCCGATGGCGGAGAATTTCACCGGAACCAAAGAGCGATCCACGCGGGAGGAGCGTTATGCCTGAATACCTAGCGCCTGCAGTTTATGTTGAAGAGATCGACAGCGGTAATAAGCCCATTGAAGGCGTGAGCACGAGCACCGCGGGAATGATCGGCGTGACCGAGCGCGGGCCGGCCAACGTGCCGATTCTCGTGACCAGTTACGGCGAATACGTTCGCTGGTTCGGCGAGCGGCTGAGTCGCGCCGATTTTGGCGATTATTGTTACTTGCCGCACGCCGTCGAAGGTTTTTTCACCAATGGCGGCAAGCGCGTCTTTATCACTCGCGTGGAGGCAAACGGTGGCGCCCGGGCGAGCTTTGAGCTGCATGATCGAGGCAACATTAACTCGGCTTCCACATTGCTGCTTCGCGCTGCTGCTGCCGGCACGGGAACTAGCGGGAACGCGCCGATCTATGTTCTCGATGTGACTACGCCAATCGCGAGCGCTTTGGCGAACGGAAATCGAATCCGTCTCGGCGCTGACAGCGACGCGGAGTATCGGGTGGTTGCGACGGTTGAGCCGCCAGCCAATACGACGCATGTCCCGCTGACTTTTCCGCTGAACCGCACTCACGACGCCGGGGTGACAGTCAATCATATCAATCGTGTCATTGTGGCTTTTCCATCCACGGCAACTGCTCTTGCTCTAGCCGAAGATGCGCACGCCGGGGACAATGAAATTGTCCTCAGCGGCGTATCGGGCGACGTCGCGAGCCTGGCTGCTGGCGAACTCTTAGAGATTGGGCCCCCGTTCTCCAGCGAACATCGATTCATCAGGACTGCAACCATCGATCCGGCGGACAACACCCGTATCACGGTGACTCTCGACAGCCCGCTGGCCTTGGCCCAGGCGAGCGGAGCCGATCTGGCGCGCAGGCTGGATATCAATCTTGCCAATGTCGCCGTGCCGGTGGATGACGATACCCTCAGCGTCGCGGCCCATGCGGGGGATCGTGTCGCCTATGTCGTTGATCGAAACAACAACTTCGATGACCGCAATGATCTGATCATTTTCGATATCAATACTGTTGCGACCCGTGAAGCGAGGCGCATCGGACGTCTATCGATGCTGGCGGTCGCGACGGGGACGTATGCTGTTTGCCCGGCCGGATCTATCGTCGAGCGTATGGATCTAGGCGACGACGGTACCGAAACGGCCAAGGCCCTGACTGCCGCCGCGCGAGCGGGGACAGCGGTCATCGCTCTAGACAACCGGGTCGGTCTTACGGTGAACGGAGTTATTCGCATTGGCGCCTCGCCCAACGATGAATACTTGACGATTGCCGGATTGCCCAATCCCTTACCCGGCAATGCGGCGCCCAACGCGGGCAACCTCGTGCTTGCCTATCCGCTCAACCGGGATCATCCGGTCGGAACTCCGGTGCAGCTGCAAAATAATCCGATCCTAAACTCAATCAGACCCGCCACGACCTTATTGATGGATGCTGACGATGGAAGCGTGTCGCTCCCTGTCACCGACGGAACCGGATATGCCCAAGACGAGTTCGTCCGGCTAACGCCCGCTGGAGCCCAAGCCATGTACTATCGGCTTTCGGCGAATGCAGCGGGCCTTGATGCCCGGCTCGTTGACTTGACCGTTCCTTTGTTCCGCGCCCACCCAGCCGGGGCAGCCGTCGCGGAGCGTGCGCAGCTTCTCACTGTACAGGCGCTTGACTCCGGGGACTGGGGCAACCGTTTGCGCATTGCGGCAGAGGATGAGCCCGCGGGAATGGTTTCTCGGACCACCGTGAGCAACGTCATCGACGCCAATCACATTCGCCTGGCGTCCGCTTCTGGCGTCGAATCGGGAACGATTCTCGAAGTTTTCAATCCGGCCGGCGGCACGGTGGTCGGCGATCTGTTGAAAGTGACGGAGGTCAATCGATCCGCGAACTTTACGATTACGCTCGCCGGCGCAGGCATTTCCGCCGGCCAGTCGGCGCCCGGTCTAGCCGTCCGGTCCAGGGAATTCCGCCTCACGGTTTATTTGTTCCGTCAGCCGGATCCGGCCATGCCCTCTCGCAACGAAACGATCCTCGACACCGAGGTCTTTCGCTACCTGTCGATGGATTCTCGCCACAGCCGCTATGTGCAAGCCATTGTCGGCGCTGTCAATGGCCCGCTCCGGCTGTCCGACCGCCGTCCCGAAGGTGAATCGCGGTACATCCGTGTGATTGATGTCAATCCCAGCACGGACATCCGTCTCGGTCCTGAATCTCTGGCGGACGTCTTGCCCGACGGTCGCCGCCGTCCCGCACGGCATCCTTTGGGAGACGTGGTGCATGGAACCGACTCCATCGGAACGCTCGCTGAAAGCGATTATATCGGCCAGGACGATCCCAATCCGGAAAATCGCACCGGGCTGCATAGCCTGCGCAATGTAGAAGAAATCAGCATCGTCGCGTGCCCCGGGCGCACGACGGCGGTGATTCAGAACGCGCTGATCAACCACTGCGAATTGATGCGCTATCGCTTCGCCGTTCTCGACGGCCCACGGCCGCCGCAAGACACGCTCTCCGATGTGCAAACGCAGCGCCAGCAATTCGACACGAAATATGCGGCGCTCTATCATCCTTGGCTCCTGATTCCTGATCCTTATCCGGCGAATCTGAGCCAGATTGCCGACTATCCGATTCCACCAGCAGGCCACATGCTGGGCATCTACGCGCGCACGGATATAGAGCGCGGCGTTCACAAGGCCCCGGCGAACGAAGTGGTGCGCGGAATCACCGGACTCCAGCGCATTCTCAACAAAGAGCAACATGACATTCTCAATCCCTACCCGGTCAACATCAACGTCATACGCGATTTCCGCGATAACAATCGCGGTATCCGCGTCTACGGCGGGCGCGTGATCACCAGCGATTCCGACTGGAAGTACGTCAATGTCCGGCGGCTGTTGATTTTCATCGAGGCGTCCATCGATCGGGGGCTGCAGTGGGTGGTGTTCGAGCCCAACGCCGAGCCCTTGTGGGCGCGGGTTCGCCGTTCGATCTCGAACTTTCTGACCCTCGTGTGGCGCAACGGCGGGTTGGAAGGGACGAAGGTCGAAGAGGCTTACTTCGTTAAATGCGACCGCACGACGATGACCCAAACGGATATCGACAGCGGCCGGCTGATCTGCGTGGTGGGCGTAGCGCCGGTAAAACCCGCCGAGTTCGTGATCGTTCGCATCGGGCTCTGGACGGCGCACGCGGATGACTAAGCTCAAAGGAGGACTCACTGATGGCTACGGGAGAACGACGCGATCCCTTTCGCGCATTTAACTTTCAGCTCGAAATCGACAACATTCCGCGGGGCGCGTTTAGCGAATGCAGCGGGCTCACGGCGGAGGGGGATGCGGTGGATTATCGAGAAGGCACCGACCTGCAACCAAACGTGCGCAAGCTCGTTGGGCTGCGCAAATATGCCAACATTATGCTCAAACGCGGCTACACGCAGGGAGATACGTCCCTGTGGGACTGGTACAAAAACATCCACAACGGCGTTGCCGATCGGCGCAATGTAACCATCATTTTGATGAATGAGGAACGGCAGCCGGTAATGCGTTGGCACGCCGAGAACGCGTGGATCAATAAGATCGAGGGGCCGAGCTTTAAAGCCAGCGGCAACGAAGTGGCCATCGAGTCGGTTGAGTTGGTCCATGAAGGGCTGACGATCGAAGTTTAGATTCCGAGGGATTCGCACTGTGCAATCTCCGCAAACACCCGGTGTCTATTACGAGCGAGTCGACGCCAGCACGCCGGCCATTTCAATGCTGCGCACGGATATCGCGGGCTTCGTCGGCATCGCTACGCGCGGGCCGTTGCATCAGCCGCTTCCCGTTCAGTCATGGGGGCAGTTTCAGGCTTATTTCGGCGACTTCACCGGGGCGGGTTACCTGGCCTACGCCGTGAGAGCTTTTTTCGAAAACGGCGGCCAGCGCTGTTGGGTGGTTCGAGTGGCGTCGGAAACCGAGGCGACAGCTTCGATGACACTTCAGTCAGGGAGTTTGGGCAACGTCTGGATCGTTTCAGCATCCAGTCCCGGGGTGTGGGGAAATAATCTGGATATCTTGGTTAGAGAAACTCATCGGGCGCAGACTTTGACTGTGCCGCAGGCGAGCGCGCCGGAATTCTCTACGGTCACCTCCGTTACCGGATTTGGCCGCGGGACCCAGGTTCGTCTCTCACAG
>JBOHVR010000044.1:0-4715 GCA_050735755.1 Binatia bacterium | reverse complement strand
ACGTATATTGACGAGGGGCCTTTTCGTCCTTTGCATTTTACCAATTTAGATTTTCACGCGCGCAATATCCGAAACGTTCGCGCGCCCGAACAGCCCTATCCGTCGGAGGTTCACCTTGAAGGCAACGTCTTCCAAAAAGGAAAGTTGCTCCTTGACGGTCATGCGAATTTTCTCGCTGAGCCTCATGTCGCCTTCAAAGCTCGCGTTACTCTGGATCAGGTCGAGTTGAACTATTTCAAGCCCATTGTCCAACGCCAGAATTTCCTGGTCAACGGCGGCACTTTGTCCGGCGCGGGTGAGGTGGAGTACGCGGCCGAAACAAAATCCATTAATATTCCGAAACTAACCGTGCGCGGGACCAAAGCGGAATACGTTCAGAAAACAGCGACACCGGTGCCGGAAAAAGCCGCAAAAAAAGTTGACGAGAAAACCAAGGAGTACTCCGATAAGCCGGCCCTTCAGTTCAAATTGGATCAGCTTCGTATCGCCGAGAGCGAAATCGGTTTTGTTAATAAGACCAAAAAGCCGGAGTACAGAGTCTTCCTCAGCAACACCGACCTGCAGATCAAGAACCTTACCAACCAATCAGAAGAACGCCCCGCCGTTGGATCTCTGAAAGGAAAGTTCATGGGCTCGGGCGACATGCGGGTCAACGTACGCTTTCACGCCGACCCAAAGGGGCCGGATGTGAACATGAACGTCGCCATTGAAGACACCGATATGCGCGCAATGAACGATCTGTTTCGCGCTTACGGTAACTTCGACGTCATAGCCGGCCTCTTTTCGTTTTACTCGGAGATTGCCGTTCGGAATGGCCACCTCAATGGGTACGTAAAGCCGCTTTTTAAGGAAATGGATGTCTATGATCGGCGGCAGGAGCGAGAAAAAAACCTCTTTCGCAAACTCTACGAAGGATTGATCGGGGGCCTCTCCTGGTTGTTACGAAATCCTCCACGCGAGGAGGTGGCCACAACGACAACCGTGTCGGGAAAACTTTCCGATCCGCAAACCAGCACAATGGACGTCGTTCTCGGCTTAGTCCAAAACGCTTTCTTCAAATCGATTCTTCCTGGATTTGAAAGGGAAGTAACGTCACGAGGCGGAAAAGGTCGCGCGGCGAAACCGGAGCCGGCATCAGTCGCGGCGAATGACCACCGCGATCCGGGATGCTGTCCCGCGGCCTACCGTTGAGCGCCGAGTCGCTCGGCGAGCCAATCGAGCGGCAGATGGGGGCTTCCCGGGTGCCGGGCATATCCATGAACGCTGGCCATGCCCCCAGCCAAAAAAGCATTGCTGTTCTCATAGCGCTCTTCTTTGAAGCCGTCGACGCTGCCCCAATTGACTACGACGGGAGGGCGAACGCAACGGGTTGCGACCCTTAGCCAACCTCTCGCGCAGAGATTGCTTGACCTCTTCCAACGTTCTCGGTTTTCCGCAAATTTCAGTCATTGTGCCTCCCCTTAGGGTGGTAGGATGGGTTGGGCCCGTCGACGTCCGCTTACCGTGAGCACAGTGCAAGAGCTCAGGACCGGCTCCGCGATACCCATCGCGAACAAAAACTTTGACCGCCTTATCCTGTACGCTTCTTGCATTTCGAAGCCGCCTCCGCAGAACTTGATCTCAAAGCTCTAAGTCTTCTATTCTCGAAGCAACCGCATGTCAATAAAATGGCCGGCGCCACTAAAGCGCGCGTCACGGGCTTCTGTGTGATGTCGAAGCATTATTGTAAATCCGAAAAACTTTCTGAGGAGGGTTGAAGATGAGTCTCTCTAAACTGGTAGTGATGTACGGGCATATCGATGGAGCACGGGGGAAGTTTCCGCGAGATCCCAGCGGTCACCTCGCCGCCGCGGCAAGCATCTTGCAAAAGAACGGACTGGAAGTTTCCTGGCAACACGTTCAAGGGACCGAGGAGCGGTATCGGAAACTTGAAGACGGCTCCGCGCAGATCTCCTTCGTGGTCGGGCGCGCGGCGCTGCAGCATTTCTTATCTTTTAAGAAGACGCGGATCCTCGGCTCTTCCATGAACAGTTGCCCTTACTATTTGGTCTCGGATCGCGCCAATGCAGCGATTGACCATCTGAAAGGTAAGGAGCTTGCATGCCTAAAGGGCGTCGCTCGAATCGCGCCTTTGACCCGGTGTTTCCGAGAGAAAGGGCTAAGCGAGGGCGACGTGAGGCTCAAGTTGGCCAATAGCGATCAGGATGCATTGGATTTGTTGATTCGCGGTGAAGTTCAGGCCGCTCTGGTGCCCCGGCCCTACGGGCTTCTTGCAGCAGAAAAAGGATTTAGCAAAATCAGTGACTGGCCGGATCTTGTCGATGATCCACTGCCGGTGATGATCGAGACGACGGAAGCGCTGCTGCGCGAGCGAGAAAAAGATTTCGCGGCGTTTGTGACGGCACACCGCGAGGGTATCCGGTATCTTAAGCTGAATCGCGCCGAAACGATTCACATGCTCGGCGAACGATTTGCGCACTCCGCTGCATTGGCTGGGGCGGCGTATGACGAATACCTGGTTTGGCTGGAGGATCGCCTGACGATTGATTTTAGAAAGCTACAGCAACTTGTGACTCAAGTGGCTCCGGCTCTTGCCGGCAGCGCCCGGCAGGTGGCATCGGAATGGATGGTTCCTGGAGTCCTTAGAAATTAACCGCAGACAGCCGTGAAGAGTTGCGAAACCTAAACTTTGTTAGGCGACCGGAGCCGCTACTGCTGCGTGGGGATGAGGAGCACTTGACCGATATTGATCAGATGACTTTTTCTTAGCCCGTTTAGCTGCTGGATCTCCTCCACGGAGGCCTCGTAGCGCCGCGCAATCTGGTACAGCGTTTCACCGCGCCGGACGTGATGGCGTAACATCCCCTGCTCTACTCGCTCGCTGGGGGACGGAGCGATGGGAGCAAACCTTTCGGCCGAGACCTTCACGCGGTAACCTTGGGGCACAATCGCAATCCGTGAGCTCAGGGCAGGATTCCACTCCAAGAATTGGCTGCGTGGAACTCCGGTGGATTTGAGCAAAGCGTTGATCGAGGTTGCCTTTACCAATTCAATCTCTTGCATTGGAAATGGCAGATGGGCTTCGAGGCCCGGAAAGTAATTCTCGACATTTTGCGCCACTTGGACCGCGGCGATGAACTCCGCGTAGAAATTCTTGGAGGCAAACCCCCAAGTCCGGCTTTCGTAATTGCGGATCAGATCCATGAGATCCCGCGATCCCACCTCGGCGACGCCGCGGGCGAGGCCTTCCGCGCCATGATTGTAAGCGGTAATGGCCAGAGGCCAGGCGCCCAATTTTTGATAGTTTTCCTTCAGTAGCAGAGCAGCGGCGCGGGTTGATTCGATCGGATCCTTTCTTTCGTCGAGGTGGCGGTTAATGCGCAGGAAGCGCCTTCCCGTCGAGCGAATGAACTGCCACATGCCGACGGCCCCGGCGGTCGACCGCGCGTGAATATTAAAGGACGATTCGACGAGCGGAAGATAAGTGAGTTCGACGGGCAAGCCCTGCGCGCGAAAGATCTCCTGCATCTGATTGAGGTATCGTCCGCCGCGGACCAGTCCTTCGGAAAAACGCTCTTTAATCCCGCGCTGGGTTCTGATTCGATCTTCGCTGAGTCCGAGCGCCGCCACGAGCCTGCTCTTTTCGGCTTTGATGGCGCTGCGCAACCCTTTTTCGTTTTGTACTTCCAGGACCTTATAAATCCGGGCCGGGTCTAACGGATCGAAGAAGATTACCTGTGAGGTGGTGTAGACGGTAAATATCTGCTTCCAGAACTCGACGGACTTTTCCAACCCTTCAGAGATGGGGAATAAGTCCTCTGCCGGCACTTCCTGGCCTTCACTATCAGCAGGGAGAAAGGCCAATAAGCAAAATAAGATGAGAATGATCAGTTTTTTCGCGCGCCTCTTCATCATGAGCATGCCTATGCAGCAATGAGCATGCCAGCGGCGGATAGCCTGTAAGCCCGCGATTCTATAGAGATTTGGTCAAATGGGCAAGGAAAATACGTTGGCCGTCATGACAGATTTGACGATGACAACCTGGAAGTACGGCAATGTGGCACGATTAAGGCAAATCAGGTGTCACATAGAGTTCTCGTGAGTGAATGTGTTCAGGCTGGAGCCTCTTCTCGACCATAAACGGCGATGGCGTTTTGGATCCCGGCCGCCGGCTTCAAGCGTGCGCACCGCACGCGCCCGCGGCTCACCCAGGAACTCACGGCCCTGCGAGATTTTCAGTCGCGCAGGTGGCCCACACGCGGCCGCCTTGCGGCCAAGGGGAACCGGAAGCTCCGGCTTCCTGGCAGGTGTCATAGAGCCACTCGCCGTCTGCGGCGTCGCAGGTTAGCGGGTCGCGGCTGAACCTCTGTCGGGTATCAACGTCCTACTGCCATTCCTCCGGCGTCAAAAGCTGAAGCCGATGGCCGTCCGGGTCGTTGAAATAGATGCAGTTAGGGTCCCCCTTTCGCCCGGAGACTTTAAAGCCGGCTTCCTCCAATTTCGCCTTCACGTGCTTGTAATCCCCTGCTTTAAGGCGCAGCGCCATGTGATTCATTTCACTTCCGCCATGAATCTTTTCCTCGTCATCGACCTCAAACAGGGCGACAACCTGCTCGCCACACTTGAGAAACGACTGCCACGAGCTCTCGTGCGCCACTTTCATTCCCAAAAAGTCGATATAGAACTTTTTGGCGCGCGCCAGGTCTTTAACGTGG
>JBOHVR010000043.1:0-9949 GCA_050735755.1 Binatia bacterium | reverse complement strand
TGGATCGACGCAAATACCCAACAGGACGCGCCGTGAGCGATGAAGAAATGCAGCGCGTTAACCTCAAACCCAACAAGTTTCATGGCGAGTGGAACTATCTCATCAAGCCAAATGTGAAGACTAATTGATGATGCGAGTTGATACCTTTATTTATTTATAATGCCTTAGACAGAGTAAAGCCGATAGGGTATCCTTTTGTTATCGGAGAGGTTCTATGAGAAATGAATTTACCGCAATCATCGAGCGCGACAGAGAGTGGTACATTGCCTACTGCCCGGAAATCCCTGGAGCAAATGCTCAGGGACGAACTAAAGACGAGGCTCGCGAGAGCTTAGCAGAAGCGATTGAGCTTATTCTCGAAGACCGCCGAGAAGATTCTCTCCGCGGACTTCCTCCCGACGCCATCCGAGAGACCGTTACAATCAAGTGAAACGGAGCACGTTGCTCCTGCATCTTCGCAGGCACGGTTGCTATCTTTGCTTTGCGCATTGATACCGGCGGGAGGAGTACGCGCACATGCTTAGCCAAGAAGAAAACAGAACTCTAACTCAAGTGGGGCCGGGAACCCCTATGGGAGAATTGCTGCGTCGTTACTGGTACCCGGTCGCGGCCGCTTCCGAGCTGATGAGACATCGGACCAAGGTGGTCAAAATACTCGGTGAATCTTTGGTTCTTTACCGCGACCGCGAGGGATGTTTGGGCCTGATTGGGGACACTTGCCCGCATCGCAGGGTATCGCTGATTTACGGGATTCCGGAAACAGACGGGCTCCGCTGCGCCTATCATGGTTGGAAATTTGACCGCACCGGGAAGTGCATTGAGATGCCTGCGGAACCCCACGATAGCACGTTCAAAGAAAAAGTGCGGATTCCGTCCTATCCCGTCCAGGAATTGGGTGGGATGATCTTTGCCTATTTAGGGCCTGAGCCGGCTCCTCTGATACCCCGTTGGGAGCTATTTGTGCGGGACGATGTCCCTAAGGCGGTCGGCGCCGCAACGATTCCCTGCAACTGGGTGCAGATCATGGAAAACTCTGTTGATCCGGTGCATGTGGAGTGGCTGCACCGCCATTTTTATAACTACGTCATGAGAAGATTGAACCGGGAAGAAACTTGCATCCCCGTCCATCACGAGCGGATCGGGTTTGAGATCTTCAAGTATGGAATTATCAAGCGCCGGGTCTTGGAAGGCGATACGGACGAGCATGAAAATTGGAAAGTCGGCCATCCGATCGTATTTCCGAATATGCTGTTGAGCGGCAGCGCGCGCAGTCCCGTTTACCAGATCCGTGTCCCGATCGACGATACGCACACGCAATACTATTGGTATAGCTGCCAGTTCTCCCGTGCCGACGTCTCTCCGCACCAGCCTGAAGACATTCGTTTATATAGTGTCCCCGTACCGGCTTTGGACGCAAACCGCCAGCCACAATGGGAGCTTCTCGATAACAACGCCGGCCAGGATAACATCATGTGGCTGTCACAAGGGCCGATGGCCGACCGTAGTCTTGAGAAACTGGGGGAATCAGATCAGGGCGTCATTTTGTTCCGCAAGCTTTTGGTCCGCGAGATGGAAAAGGCGAGACGCAACGAAGATCCCATGAACGTTTTCCGGGATGTCGAGGAAAATGTCTGCATCACGTTTTCTGTCGAGGAGAACAAAGCGCAGCGTTCCTTTCGCGCGCCGCGCGCGGGCAATACCGCCAAATACAATCCCGTGCTCACGGATCTTGAGACCCAGGGCTCGGATATGCGGGAAGTTCTAACCGGAGCGAGAGAGACCTGAACAAGGAGCCGCGCCATGAAATCCTTGTTAGCCGTTGTCGCTTTGTGCCTCGCGATCGGCGGCCTTGGGTTGGACCGACACGATTCCGCGGCGGCGTCCATAAATGCCAATCTGCTGAAAGCCAAGAAAGAAGCTGAAACCAAGGGCTACGTTTTCGTGGCGAGTCATGACGAGATCGTTAAACCCTCTCGAGCCGGAGAGCCAGCGCAGTACTAGCAGCACTTTCTACACTGGCGCCAGCAGCCGGTGTCCTGGGCACATCTGTGGTGGAGAAACTCTGCCGCATTCTGTCACCTGTTTTCTGGCCTTGCACCAGCGGGTAACTGCGCCGTGCTCCTGGGTGTGCTCTCGATCAGCCGGCGCTCATGCTGCACTCCGAGGCGCAAGCCGAAGGCGCGAGCCAAGCTGGCGATGCCCACCGTGAACACGATCAGAAAAATGCTGATGATACTTGCTTCCTCCCGCATGCCGATGTCCGGCGACGCGAACTCCAGCGCCAGGATGGAAAGTGTCCTGGTGCTGCGGTCGGCGATGAGGATGATGCTGCTGGTGGTGTTGGCCGCGGTAACGAAGTTGAGTGTGCCGATTAAGATCCAGGTGGGCATGAGCAGCGGGATCCAGACACGAAAGTAAGTCCGTAACCACCCGGCGCCGGAGATCCTGGCCTGCTCCTCCATGTCTTTCCCCACCTGCACGAACATCCCCTTGAAGATGTTGGTGCCTGTGGTTTTGCCTTGAATTATGACCACCAGGACCAAGGCATAAACGCTACCATACAGAAAAGCGAGCGGCCGGAACCCGCTGCCCGGCGGAAAATCGCCAAGAAATAGCCACAGCAGCCCCAATCCGGATAGGATGCCAGGGATTGTCGCCGAGCCCCAGATGATAAAGTCGAGCGCGTCGCGCCCGGGCCAGCGGGTGTGGACCATGATGTACGCGAAGATGGAGAAGAGCAGGGGGCTCAAAAGCGCTGATGTGCTTGCCAGGATCAGCGTCACCTTGACGGCGTCAACGAAGAGATTGTCCGTGAGCACTAGCCTCCAGTGCTCCAAGGTGAAGACCGGATCAATATTGAAGTAGCCGGTGCGCGTCATGAAACTGCTGAGCACGAGAATCATGGCCGGCAGCAGGGTGAGCAGAACGATCAGGACGCCGACGCCGCCGAAGAGCGGCCACTTCCACCTACCCAGATCAATCAGCCCGGGCTTGAAACTGCCCGTGATGGTGGTGTAGTGGCGCCGCTGCAGGATCCATCGCTGCATGGGGATGATGAGGGCCACCACCAGGAGCGTGATGCTCGCCAGAGCCGTTGCCTGGCCGTAGAGCGGGGGCTCCTGGCGCACCATGTCGAAGATCATCGTGGAGTAAACGAAAAAGCCGAATGGCACGCCCAACAGTTGCTCGATCTCGAAAGATTGGAAAACACGCAGAAGCTGGAGGGCAAAAACCAGCACCATGGGCGAAGCCATCAGGGGAAGCGTGACCTGGAGCATGGTGCGGAGGTTAGACGCGCCACCCACTCTGGCAGCCTCCTCCATGCTGGCGTCCATGTTTCGAAAGGCTGGGGTCAGCAGCATCACTTTGACAGCGATGCCGTTGGCCATGAGGTTGGCCCACAGAATACCGGGGATACTGAAGATGTTGAATGGGCCTTCTCCGATAAAGGGGAATAGCTTGCGCAGGCCAATATTGATGAACCCGAGGTCCGGTTCGAGAAGGATGATCCAGGCAATGGTGGTGGAGATGTTCGGCATCATGTAAGAGATCCAGAACATGAACTCCAGGCCATGACTGAAGGGAATCTTCGTCCGTGCCAGCGTCCATGCAATGAGGGTAGCGGTGGGGAAGCTCACCAGCATGACCAACATCCAGATCATGATAGTGTTGCCCAGCGCCCGGAACAGCCGGGGTTCGGTGAAAGCCACCCGCCAGTTGTCTAGCCCCCACTGGGGCGTTCCGATCAGGATCTCGGGGGCGGTGTTGAAGCTCTGAATCAGGATTAGGGAAACCGGATAGATGAGGTAGAAGCCCAAGGTCACGAGGATAGCCGCCATGATGGCCGTACTCGTGCGCGGCCGCAACTGCGCAGTCACTTCACGTGCTGCCGTTGTTGCAACTTCGGCCATCTCTTCTTCCCTACGCCTAAGGCTTTAGTCTAAGCTAATGCTCTCCGAAAAAATCGGCAAGGTGCGTTGCCGGTATGCAGCGTATCCCGCTGATTTGCTCTCCGACACTCTCTGGCGAATAATTCAAGCGAAGGCGCTCTATCTACCCCGGATCTCATGGAAAAGCTCCTCAGACCGTTTCAGCACCGCAAGCCTTTTTTTCTGGACCTCCGGGTCATGCTCCAGCGTCAGGTATTCAATCCCCGGCTTGCGCATCTCCGATTGGTTGAGCTTGCCGATCTCCGTAACGTCTATGCGAAAAGTCTGGTCAGGAATCCGCTCGCTTTTAGTATGCATAATGGTCTGGCCTTCCTTGGAGAGGAACCAGTTCACGAAGAGCTTTGTGGCGTTCGGGTGCGGCCGCCGGTTGGCCACCATCAGATTGTTGGATGCCCCGGTTCCCTGGAGGGTGGGCCGTTCTTTCAGCGGCTTATTGAGAACATCCGCTATGTTCGCTACCGGCAGACCCTGCTTACCGAGCCTGTCGATATCGCGGCCGGCCGAACCGACGAAGATAGCCATGGTATACTTCCCCCGGGCAACGCCATCCGCAATTTGCCGATAGTCCTGAATGAACGCTACTTTAAGCTCCGGGTCAAAGAGGCGCCTTAGGTACTTCTCTCCCAGGTCCGGATGAACCGGCACAGTGAAGTAGCTTCCGCCGGCTCCGGTGACCGTGGGTGGAAGGGCAACAATCTCGCCCCTGAACCGCTGGTTCAGGAATGCCCATAAAGAATCAATTTTCTTGACCTCCTCGATCGACCATTGATTTGTATTGAAGCGCATGGCAACAGGCGAAAGGTCGGCGGTACCTGAGAAGGCGAAAACGTACTTTTCTTCAGAATCGCTGTAGAGGTGTTTGCCCTTGAACCACTTGGACTGGTCCACCACTTCCGGGTGAAACAAGACAGGCGCGATGGGGTCCAGCACGCCGTTGGGCAAAAGCCGCGTATTGGCGGTGGTGCCTCCGGCCATGATGATGTCGACCTCGTGTTTGCCCGCGCTGCGCTCAGCGAGGATCCGATCCGCCTGCTTGCCGCCGCTGCCGGTGGAGACCACTGTTCGAACGCCGAATTTGTCCTCGAAAAGTCGAAAGATCGGCCGGTAGTTCCGCGACGCCGCGCCACCAAGCACTACCACCAGCTTGCCTTCCTCCCGCGCCGCTGCCACCGTTTCATCCCAAGAAGCTGCTCCCGCACTGCTCGTGACCCCAAGAAGAGCTAACGCTCCTCCGAGATAGCCCATCACCTTTACCAGTCTCACTTTTCTTCCGTCCGTCGCTGTTAGAAGTCCTGCAAACATGACTTAAACCCTCCTTTCATATAAGCACTCGGGCAAGTCCCTTTTCTGCACATTGCCTGCTTACTGCTTTGGAATCCCACTCGGACCATATGTCACTGCGCTACGACCGCAAGCGGAAAAATCAGGGTCGGGGTCGTCTGGGTGTTATAGAGTTGCAAATCGGGTAGGAGTGTAATCCTTTCTCGGTAGGCCCGATCTACTGAGCGAATCCCTGTTTCTGCGCCGACGCGGGAATGTTCAAGAAACCGACAAGGCGGCTACAAGTCCAAAATTTAGCGTCGACCGGACAATGAGCTTCACACCTGACCTCCTTCTGAAAACTTAAAAGACACTTTGTAAGTAAGATGGAAAGGGGTCTAATGATTGCGAGCAAAGAAAGTGCCAATAACCCTGAGAAATGCAGCAAGTTGTTTGAATTTAAAGAGCTTACGACAATTTCAATTGGTATTGGTGCAAGTACCGTATGTGCAAATTTCTGCCTATGGGGCCGATCCCGCGTGCACAATTTTCACAGTGCTAGACTATTCACTGCACGATCTTGCGCATGTTTGACGAGTTCCGTTACGGGATCGCTACGTCGAAGCTTACGCGGGTGATTTTGACGGCGAAAGTGAACGGCTAATGCGCGGTCACCGGCTAGCGGTGCGGATCCCGACAAGTATTTTGAGGCAAGAGCTTACTATCCTGGAAAATGTAACCTGGACCGACCTGCAACAGGCTCTCAATGTGTTTCGTGTTATGCAGACCATTTATTTAGCTTTGTTGACTGCACCAGCTTCATAAAAAGGCTTGGGATTGTGCAGGCGTTTGATTCGTTGACACGGCGCCCAGTTATCTTACGGTGCACCCGACGTCTTCGAGCGATGAAGCCTCGCTTTCATCCTACTGAGGATTCTGTTAGGCGCCGTAGCCTGAAAACTGCATTGTAGCGCTGTGAGAGGCGGTTCCAAACAGGAGGGGATGAAGGAGAGGTGCTCCCAGGTGGAGCACCTCTCGGGAAATCGCTGAAACTTGCCGTCTATTTGTGAGCGACCCGCTCGCCGCCGAGGTTGGTTTGCCAGGTCTTTAAATCTTCGTAGTTCAATCGCTTGCTTTCGGCGCGGGGATCGCGTGCCGACATGCGCAGGATCTTGAGCGGCTTGTCGGATGCCGACTCGAACCAGTAGTCCTGGCCGCCCGGCATGAAGAGCCCTTCCAGGGGATCCAGCTCGAACACATCGTTATCGGTTTTGCCGTAGAACCTGGCGCGGCCTTCCAGAACCAACCATGCCGCATCCCCGCCCGTATGCGCGTGCCGGTTCGTCTCGCCTCCTTCGAGGACCACTTGCATGCCCAGCCCGAGAAGATCGCTGTCGCTGTTTTTAACCAGCCGCTCGGTCTTTTTGGGGCGACCCTTAAAGTCCGGGTCACTAAATTCGCACTTGAACTTTCTAATCTCACCCATGGACGATCCCTCCTTTTTTTCTTTGTAAAGAGACGCTATCGAATAACGGTAGTTCTGTCAAACTGGGCGCCTTCCACCTGGACCGCCGTATCATGTTCGGCGATAAAGAGATCCAGGCTGCTTTCCATGTTAGCGCCTCTTTAACGACTCTGCCTTGGGGAAGCCGAAGGCTTCAACCGTCATTTCCACCCAGTGATCAATGTTGTCATAGACACTCCAATCGCTAACGAGAAGCTTTTTCCCCCTGGTGATTTTTTCCAGCTCCGAGCCCGGAGCATAGATGGAGGATTTCAAAGGCTCGTATTTGTCAATGATCTTCTGTCCGGTTGGGCTGGCTTGAAACTCGAGCCACAGAAGGGCGGCGTGCGGGCGCGGCGCGTTCTGGAGAATCCCTTCCTCTTCGCTGAGCCGGACGGGCACGGGCTCGACTACCTTGCATACGACAGATTGGGTCGGGTCCTTTTCCGCAACTTGCATGCAAGAATGAAAATTAGCCTGCTGGTGAAGAGCATACTCTCCCGCTGCGATGGCGGTCAGAGTTCGCGAGTATCCCCGAACCCAGATAGGCTCCTGCTCCTTTAGTTTACGGGCATAATTCTGAACCCATTCTATCCCCAGGCCGGCGGCCATTGAGCCGAATCCATGGGGTCTAATGTCCATCATGAATTTCCTTCCCTTGAACTCAGGCTTTAGGAAGTCCTCCCAGGCATTGGGTACTCTTTCCGCCGAGATTAGCTTCTTGTTATACGCAACCGCCTGAATCGCGCTCGCCGGCGCCATGACGTTGCGGTTTTTCGGATCGATCATTTTGACAGGAATCGCGAGGATCCTCTGCTGCGCCATTCTGAGGAGGTCAATCTTTTTCGCATGGGGAGTGAACTTATTAAAGAAATCCCGCGGTAAGTGAAAAATATCCCAATCCTTGACCGCTCCCGCTTGCAGCTCCAATAGAAAGCGCTGCGCGCCGTCCGTACCCGTAACTTCTTGAGCCTCAACCGCGATGAACGGGTATTTTTCATTAAAAGCCTTGATCATCTGATTTGTTGTTTCGGCGTCGAAGGTGTTGAGGACGCGCAGCTTTCCTTCCCGTTTGGCACCAGCCAGGATTTCATCATGGCTGGTGATAAACATATAGCCCGTAGTGTCAGCTTTGCTTTTCGCTTTTTCCAATTCCGGCCTGGCCGACGCAGCGTAGGAAAGTTGCGCGGGTCCGAAACACGTGACGATTGCGACCAAAATCGTGAGAATGAAAGGTCTGACTTTCATTTCGTCCCTCCAGACCGCCGCACTGGAGCAGCGGGTTTGTGAACCGTGGCGTGGAACAGAATTAACAACACTAACCAGACTATACGGCGCACGAAGAAGCAGCGTCAAGGCCATTTTCGTGATCGTGACAGGCGGACTTTTATACCTCTGGTCAATCGTCCTGGCGGCTCAACCGACTCACAAGCCAACGGCCAGTAACCGTGAAAAACGCAAGCGCGAGGATAAGCATGACGCCTAAGGCGGATGTGGGACCCGCGCTGCCTCCTTCCCACAAATCCCACATGACGACCGAGAGGACCTTGTTGTTTCTGGTCCCGAGCATCAAGGGAATGGAAAAGGAACGAAGAGAGTGCGATGCGACCCAGATCCACCCACTAATGAAAGCCGGCAGCAGCAGAGGCAATATGATTCGTCGGAGAATGGTCCGCCATTTCGAGCCCGACATTTGAGCCGCCTCTTCCAATTCCCTATGGATTTGAACCAAAGCTCCGTTCATGGTTCTCGATCCAAAGGCAATATAACTAGCCGTCAAGCCGATGATAATAAGCCAGATTGTGCCGTAGATAGGCAAATAGCTGAGCGGAGGTTGGAGGTAGAGTATGATCAGAGCAAGAGCAATCACAACACCGGGAATCGAATGAGGCAAGAAAGTAAGCCCATCCAAGAAAGAACGACCCTTGATTCTTCCGCGAACAACCACCCAGGCGACGATCAGCGATAGCACCATTGTCAGGGTGGCGGCAGCAATGCCGACAAAAGCTGTATTGAGCAGCGATTGAAAGACACGCTCTTCACTGAGGACTGCCCAATATTGCCTGAGACTGACTTGACTAAGGGCGGCCCATGATGGCGGAACGTAGAAGCGTACGAGAGAGCGCCACAACAGAATCAGCGTGGGAAGAGCAATGGTGAACACAAAATAGAGCACGAAGGCAAAGAAAGCGGGGTGGCGCCATTTGCCGAGCCGGATCACCCGGGGACGGTACCCTTTTCCGGTAATCGTAGCGTAACGGTTGGTCCCTTCGGCAACTCGCCGATACCAAAGAATCAAGAGAACGCTGACCACCAGATAAATGACGCCTAGTGCTGCTGAGAGACCGTAGCGCGGCGGCGCGAAACGCTGGACCGAGAAAAAGATGTAAGTAGGAAACACGTAGATGCCCGCCGGGAAGCCAATGATCATGGGTATCTCGAGGGATTCCAAACTGCTCATAAAGCTGTAGATGCCTGCGGCGAAGATAGCGGGTGTGAGCAGCGGCAGAAAGACGCGAAAGAAGGTTGAACCGTTGGAGGCGCCCGACACGCGAGCCGCTTCTTCCAAGCTCGGGTCCATCGCGCGGAAGGCTCCGACAATCATCAAGAAAATCGTCGTCACTCCTCTGATTCCCTCGAGAAAAACCATTCCCCAGAGCGAATAAATATTCAGCGGCCCCTCCACCAGTTCGATACCCAACCAAGAGAGGATAGAGCGCAACCAAAGATTAATCAGTCCAACCTTGGGCGAGAGCAAAAAGGTCCAGGAAACTCCGAACAGCAGCCCTGGAACGGCCATCGGCACCAGCATCAGCCCCCACGCGACATTGCGCAGCGGCATATCCGTGCGCTCGGTCAGAAACGCAAAGAAAACCGCGATCGAGAGCGAAAGAAACGTGCTGGCGAGAGCCAGGATGACCGTGTTTAAGAACATCGTGTAAGCCTGCGGGTCTGAATAGGCGTCGATGTAGTGCCGGAGGGTAAAACTTCCGGGT
This sequence comes from Binatia bacterium, assembly GCA_050735755.1. Taxonomy (GTDB): domain Bacteria; phylum Desulfobacterota; class Binatia; order UBA9968; family UBA9968; genus DATMAM01. The sequence continues at coordinate 239 of JBOHVR010000043.1, read as the reverse complement.
TGCCAGGGCGTTCCCTCGCGAAAGCTAAACAGGAAGAGTAGGACGAGTGGCGCGAGGATGAGCCAGAGGACGACGCCGGTTGAGAGCAGAGGAACGAGATAGCGTCGCGTCTGACGAAAAAGTGTTTGCGCCCCCAGATGGAAGCTAGTTAAGGTCGTACTCTCCCGCATGAGTCAGCTCCGAAGAAATGCGCAGCCGAGCCGTTAGCGGGAGGCGCTGCGACAGATAGAAGCGTGCAG
>JBOHVR010000042.1:0-1535 GCA_050735755.1 Binatia bacterium | reverse complement strand
TGCTAGAACACCGTGGCATCCCCCTAAAAAAGGCGGATTGCCTATGATGATGGGATCATTTCTGAAATGCATGCCTTTGACGTTGACATACGGCGCCTTCCACTTGCCGGATGTCGCGACCGACGATCCCGCGCCCTCTTTCCGTTGCTCCGGTGGCAACAGATCACCTTCCAAAACCACCTCGGCCGCCGCCGGAATGGGCACACCCGCGTACTCACTCTTCATGACCTCGACCGGCGCGCCGCGTAACCAACCCGCAAAGTCATAAGGCGAACTCGGCAAGGGTAGTTTCATGCTGGCGGCCACAAGCAGAGCAGGATCGTGACCGAGAGATATGGCTACGGGACACGCTTTCCCATGGCTCCAATATTTGTTCCAGGGAGCGTCTACGCTCGTCCACGGGACGTCAGCCACCATGGCGCGATGATCGAGCAATCCCAAGGAACAGGAAACGGCATGAATATTGTTGGACTCTGGATCCCAAGCGAAAACGGTCCCATAGGCCGAGCAACGTTCGTTCTGTTCATGCCACTTCGGCCAGGGAATCTTGTTCAAATCAACTTTGTCATCAAGCAGCTCATTTTCTTTGACCGCACCGGCTGCGACCACTTGCGGTGCGATCGGTTTGTACTCCTTTATTTTTTCCTTCCAATATTTGACGGCCTCCTTATCGCTGAGATCCTCGGGGACGTCAAAGATAAGCCGCTCCCGGTGTCGGTTCGAGATTGCGTTAGTCAGCATCCGGTGACCCTTCGGAAATTCTTTGATTGAATCGAACAAGAGTGCTGGAGACTTCGGAGACTCTGCAGCGATCTGGCTTACACCGCCGATTTCCAGGTCGCAGCTGGCTCCCTCGATGATTTTGATTTCACCCGTTTCTTCTAACGCGCGGATAAATTCTCTCAGATCTTTGAACTGCATTTTCTGTTCCTTCTCTCGACGGCTCGCCAGCCCTCAACGGAGCAATCCGCAACCGCACGCGAGCGCTGTCCGATAAACGTTCATTGTTTTTCTTGCGCTCGCTTTCGCATTTTTTAATTTTGCAGTCTTAATCGTCGGCTACTTTGCCACGGGAAGTCCCAACGCCTTCACATACTCCGCTGACATTCTCTTGGTGAATCCTGCAAGGATTTCCTCGGCGGGTTCCTTGTCCATGGAATCCCAATACTCCACCCGACCCTCCGCCTGGGCTCCTTTTACCAACTCCCGGAATGAAGCGGTCTCCGCGGCTTGCAGCAGCGGACAAAAAAGATCCATCAGAAGCACAACTCCGGCAACTTCCGCAATCAATCTCTTCACCTTCTATTCCTCCTATTAAGCCTTCCCTCGCGGGCACTTCCAGTATTGCGAACGCCCCGAAAATCCCCCTTAGGCATTGTAAATAAATAAAGGTATCAACTCGTATCAGCAATTAGTCTTCACATTTGGCTTGATGAGATAGTTCCACTCGCCATGAAACTTGTTGGGTTTGAGGTTAACGCGCTGCATTTCTTCATCGCTCACGGCGCGTCCTGTTGGGTATTTGCGTCGATCCA
>JBOHVR010000041.1:0-7768 GCA_050735755.1 Binatia bacterium | reverse complement strand
GCTATCAGTACCACAACGTCAAGGATGAAACGATCTATTTGCTTCATGGAATGTTGGAGCTGGAGGTGGGCGCAGAAGCGGGAAGAAGAAAGATGACTCTGGCTCCCGGAGAGTCTTTTCACATCACCCCAGGAACGAAACACCGCATGCTAGCCATCGACGATTGCGATGTCCTTGAGGCCTCGACTCCGGAGCTGGATGATGTGGTCCGGCTGGAGGATCGTTACGGGAGAATCAAGACGTGACGGCTGTCCGTGTTCGAGCCCAGCCATCCAAGAGATCCTATTCGATAGCAGTTTTGCATGGATAATTACTCGGATGTCGGCGATCGTCTGGTTCGCCAGGGATTGATTTCCGTGGACGATCTCCGGAAGGTGGCGCGCATTCGCGCGGAACAACACGCGCCGCTGGTTCGTCTCTTCGTCGAGTTAGGTTTTATTTCCGAGGAAGATCTCCTGCCCGTTCTCAGCAGCCACTTCGGCATGCCCTATGTGACGCTGAAGGATTATCCTGTTACGGCGTTTCCTGCCGATTCTTTAACCGCGGCAGTGGACTTTCTTAAGTTTTCTCGATTGGCGCCGCTGAAAATCGAGGGCGACGAACTTCTCGTCGCGACCACCGATCCCATGGACTTGAGCGCCTTGCACGCCCTGGCGGTGGCAACGGATATGAAAGTCAAACCCGTTCTCGCGCGCGAGAAAGAAATCGTCGCGCGGATTGACGCGCTTTTTAGTCAGGTGACTGCGGCGGATATTGCTCCGGGGCTCTCCATGCCGGCGCTCGGGGGAACAATGCCGGATGAGGACGATGTCGAGCATCTGCGTGACATGGCATCGGAGGTGCCGGTGATCCGCTTGGTGAACCAGATGTTGGCGCGCGCTCTGGAAAGCCGGGCCTCAGACATTCACATCGAACCCTTCGAAGACCAGTTGAAGATTCGCTTTCGCATCGATGGTTTGCTCCACGAAGTGGAGTCCCCGGCCCGGCAGTTGAAGGCGGCCATCATCTCGCGTTTGAAAATTTTGGCACAGCTCAACATCGCCGAGCGCCGGCTGCCGCAGGACGGCCGCATCAAGACGCGGATCGCGGGGAAAGATGTCGATCTGCGAATATCCACGATCCCCACTTTGTACGGTGAGAGCGTAGTGATTCGACTCCTAGACCGCTCGCAGAACTTTGCCGATTTGACCTCTCTCGGGTTTCCCAACGACGTCTTGGAAGATTTCACGGCTATGGTCACGAAGCCGCATGGTTTGGTCCTTGTCACCGGACCGACGGGAAGCGGAAAAACGACCACCCTCTATGGCGCGCTCTGTAGAATCAATGACCCGGCAAAGAAGATCATCACGATCGAGGATCCGGTTGAATACCAGTTGAGCGGCGTGAACCAAATTCAGGTCAAGCCCCAGATTGGCCTTACCTTTGCTAATGGGTTGCGCTCCATTGTGCGTCAAGATCCCGACATCATCATGGTCGGTGAGATTCGCGACTTCGAGACGGCTGAAATCGCGGTTCAAGCGGCTCTGACTGGGCATCTTGTTTTGTCTACTTTGCATACGAACGACGCCGCCGGAGCGATCTCCCGTCTCTTGGAGATGGGGGTCCAGGACTATCTTCTTGCCTCCTCGCTTCTCGGAGTAGCCGCCCAGCGACTGGTCCGGCGGCTGTGCGAGAGCTGTCGCAAAAGCGCATTGCTGGATCAAGCCGCGGCGCGAAGTTCCGCGCTCGGAGTTAAGAACGGCGAGGCGCCCTTGACGGCGTGGGAAGCCGTTGGCTGTGACGAGTGCGCGAACACCGGGTATATCGGGCGGATCGGCATCTTTGAGCTTCTCAAGGCGACTCCCGAGGTATGCAATCTCATCGTGCAACGCAAAGAAGCCGGCTCGATTCGCAGCCGCGCTCAAGCGCACGGAATGCGCCTGCTGCGCGAGGACGGCTGGGAAAAAGCTCGCGCCGGCGTCACTACGCTCGCCGAAGTGTTGCGCGTCACGAGGGAAGAAGGGTAGCACATTTTAAATTTTGACTTGGGATTCTGGGTTAAATTAAAGATCCAAAAACTAAAATGCAAAATTGAGAGACGACATGGCGGTTTTTCAATACCGGGCGGCAGATCATTCAGGCAAAGTGGTTGAAGGCGTCATGGAGGCTGAGGCAGAGAATCGCGTCGTCGCGCAACTTCATGACATGGGCTTTATCCCGTTGCGCATTGCGATGCCCGGCGAAAGGCTGGCGGGCGCCTTCAAAACTGATCACGCGCTCTTCACCCGCAGGGGAATCAGTCAAAGACAGCTGCTCCAGTTTACACAGGAAATCGGCACGTTGCTGGGCGCAGGGTTGCCTCTCGATCGCAGCCTTTCCGTGCTAACGAACCTGGTCGAGGGCGAAGAATTTCGTAAGATCGTGCGCCTTCTTCTCGAAGGCGTGCGCGCGGGCAAATCGCTCTCGGCGGCTATGGCAGAGCATCCTGACCACTTCCCCAAACTCTACATCAACATGATCCGCGCAGGGGAGTCGGGCGGCGTGCTGGACAGCGTGCTGCGCCATTTGGCTGACTATCTCGCGCGCTCTCTTGAACTCAAGGAGGATATCCGATCGGCCCTGACGTACCCGATGGTGGTTGTGTTTGTTGGGGGTTTTTCCCTCGGCGTTCTTTTTCTGTTCGTGATTCCGAAATTTTCGGTTCTGTTCCGGGACGTTCATCAGGCGTTGCCTTTGTTGAGCAAGCTCCTGATCGAGTTTAGCGAAGGACTCACACGCTACGGTTGGGTCGGAATCTTGATCCTCCTCGTTGGAGTTGTCGGATTTGCGTTCTATATCCGCAACCCGGAGGGAAGGCTTTATTGGGACAGCTTACGGTTGCGCTTTTGGCTAGTTGGAGACTTGATGCGTAAATTGGAAGTGGCGCGGTTCGCCCGCACCCTCGGCGCGCTGCTCAAAGGGGGCGTCCCTCTCCTCGATGCCTTGGGAACCGTTCAAGGCGTAGTGGGCAATCGTCTCGTCGCGCGCGCACTGCTTCTGGTTCAAAGCAAGGTTCGGGAAGGGAAAGGGATGACTGGACCTCTTGCGGAAAGCAATATCTTCCCCCCTCTGGCTTTACACATGATTGCGGTAGGCGAAGAGACGGGAAGACTCGAAGGAATGCTGAACAATGTCGCTGATCACTTCGATGATGAGGTCAAACGAACGACGAAACGGCTGACGTCGCTTTTGGAACCCGCGCTGATTTTGGTCATGGGCGTGGTGATCGGCGTCGTCGTGTTGTCAATGCTGATGGCCATCTTGAGTATCTATGAATTACCAGGGTGAAAAAATGTGCATGCCTCCATTGGGGTTGAAAGGATTTTCTTTAATCGAATTGCTGGTCGTGATGGTGATCATCGGCCTGCTCGCGGCTCTCGTTGCGCCGCGGTTTATTCGTCAAGAGGAAAAAGCCAAGATCGGGGCGGCACGCGGGCAGATTGAGCTTCTGGGCACGGCATTGGATACGTTCCGCCTTGATGTCGGTCGTTATCCGACAACGCAAGAAGGTCTGGAAGCCCTGCGCCGCCAGCCGGGTGGAGTCGAGCGCTGGGATGGTCCCTACATCAAAAAAGATGTGCCGGCAGATCCTTGGGGCAAGCCGTACGTCTACCAGAGCCCTGGTGAGAATGGACCGTACGACCTGTTATCCTACGGCGCCGACGGATCTCCCGGTGGAGACGCTGACAATCGCGACATCACGAGCTGGGGAGGGTAGGGGTTAAGGGGTCAAGTACAAAAAGTAAAAAGGGAAAATTAAAAAAATTAAAAATTTTGCCGCTCGCAATTTGGATCGGGACGGGTTTTCGCTGGTGGAACTGCTTCTGGTGTTGCTTCTTCTCGGCGTGGGGAGTTTGATCGTGCTGCCCGCTATCGATAGGAGGTTCAACGAGAATGCTGTTAAACAAACTGCCTTGGGCCTTGCCGCCACGGCGCGCAGCCTGCGTGGAAGGGCACTGTACGAAGGTTCTCCTCAGCGTCTGATTCTTGACCCCGCGGAAAATAGTTATGAGGTACAAGGTGGGAAGAAGACCTATCTGTCGACACACGTTCACTTCGCAGACATCACCGGCGGAGAGCTTGGAGAAAGACAGGAGAGAAGATTTATTTTTTTTCCCAATGGGAGTGTCCTAGGAGGGGAAGTTGCCATCAAAGGAGAAGGGACCGCGGCTATTTATAGCGTGCGGCTGGAGACGCTTTCGGGTCGGGTCCTCGTGGAAGAGGGATAGCATGATAGAAAAGCTCGCGCGCCGCTCGTGGGAAGCGGGCTTTACGTTGATCGAAGTCGTCGTAGCGCTGACGATCGTCGCGTTGGGGATCGTAACCGTGTTGGAAGTTTTTTCACTTGGTCTCCGTCTGAGTGCCAGGAGCAAGGAGGTCTCGCAAGCCCGGCTCGACGGCCAGAGCATCATGGATGAGGCGCTCGTTGATGCGAGTTCACAAGCCGCCCAGGAACAAGGCTCCTTCGTCTCGGGTAATCGTTGGCGGCTTCGCACCGCGGGCGTGGAAACACCCTTCGTCTCTCTGGGCAGTCCGTGGGAATTGAAGGAGATCAACGTGCAGGTGCGCTTTCAGGACGCGAACCGCGAAAAAACGCTCGAATTGAAAACCTTAATCTTGTCGAAGAAGACGAACCCGTGAAAGGCCGATTCCAGAATAATCGCTGCGGTTTGACTCTGATCGAGGTCATTCTCGCGATGACCATTTTCTCTCTGATCGCAGCGATTCTGTACGGAGCGTTATATTTGAGCCGCCGCGCGGCGATAAAAGGAATTCTGTCCGCGGAAACCAGCCAGAGAGAAAGAATGCTAGGAAGCTTCCTGGCGGGTTATGTCCGCTCGGCCTTTCCCTACCGCGCTTCAGCGCAGGACCAATCTATTTTTTTTTACGGCGAGGAGAGCCGTCTAACCTTTGTATCGGCCCTGTCGCGGGGCCTCGGGGGAAGAGGACTGGCCAAGGTTACGGTCCAGTGGGAGGGACAACAAGGAGACCCGCTAACGCTGGAAGAGGAGATGCCGGTCCGTTTCGCTGAACAGCAGGAAGGCTTAGGATATCGGAACCGGGTTGTTCTTTATCCTGCCGTCGATGGCTTGCAGATCGAATATCTCCCCGCCGAAGGAGATGAGGCAGGTTGGGTGGAGCAATGGGATGGCGCTGAAAAAAAGAGCTTGCCGCGAGCGATTCGTGTTCGTCTGCGCGCCGCGGGAGGCGAAAGGAAGCAATGGGTTGTTCCCATCATGATGGAGGCTTTAGTCCGATGAGGCTCTTTTCGCCTCATGTTCCAGTCGGTCACGGTGCGAACGAGCGTGGGGTCGTTTTGATCGTTGTCCTGTGGTTTTTTATTCTTCTCTTTGTTGTGGCTCTGGATTTTTCCGCTTCAGTGCGCGAGGACGCCATGGCCGCCCAGCGCTTCGGCGAAGACGTCGAGGGCTACTATCTGGCGCTTGCCGGTTTCGCGCAGGGTCTTTACAGCTTGGTCCAACCTGCGCAACCCGCGCCGGGAGTCTCACCGCAAGCAGCCACCCCTGCTGATGGCACATGGACTGAGGGCCAGTTGGGAAAGGGGTCATACCGGGTGCGGCTGGTGGACCAAGGGGGCAAAATAAATTTAAACCGCGCCGGCGAAGAGCTACTCCGGCACATGTTTCGCAATATCGGCGTCGAGGAGCAGCGCGCTGCGATTATCGTGGACTCCATTCTGGACTGGCGTGACACCGACGACTTGCACCGGGTGAACGGCGCGGAAAGCGAATACTATCAAAGCCAGCCTTACCCTTACACTGCCAAGAATGGCTCTTTTGATACCATCGAGGATTTGCTTTGGGTACGCGGAGTAAGTCCGGAGCTTTTTTACGACGTGGATAGAGACGGTGGCCGCACAGTGGCGCTGAAAGATCTCTTCACGGTGGACAGCCAGCTGACGCGCGTTAATCTACGTACGGCGACGGCTCCGGTCATCCATGCGCTTTTAGGGATTTCACTCAAGGAAGCCCAAAGGTTCACCGAGGAGCGCAGAAAAGTTGGCCAGAGCACTTTTGCCGACTTGGTCCGGTTGGTATCACCTTCGGCGGGTGATCTGGTGCAACGATACTTTGTCTTTACGCCACCCTCAGTCATTTCGATCGAAGCGGCGGGATATCAGGAAGGTTCCAAGGTAGGCCGCAGCCTTAAGGGGACGGTACGACTTGTGGGTGGAAATCGAAACGTGGAAGTCCTGCGTTGGTTAGACGAGGACGGCCCGGTCTTGGAGAGGAATCAGGGCGAATGATTCACCCTTGGCTCCAATCTCTATCGCGCGCGGATTTTCTCAAGAGCGTAGGTCTTTACGTGACCCGCGACCGCATTGTCTTGGTGCGCCTGAGCAAGAACCTCTTCCGTCTTAGCCTCGTTGAGCAACAGGTGCGCGAGGTCGAACTGAACGGGGATGCGGCAACACGCCGACACAACCTGAGTCAAGCTATTCGCTCCCTATTGCCGTATTTCAATCCGGGTCGTGACCCGTTTTATCTTTGTGTGTCTTTGGACCAGGCAGTCGGCTGCCAGGTCTTTCTCCCGCAAGCCGTTGCGGAAAATCTAACACAGGTTTTGGACTATGAAGTGGGACGGCTTTTGCCTTTTCGTCGCGATGAGATTTATTTCGATTATTTAGCGGGGAGAAAAAGGGGCGACAAGCTGGGAATCATGCTCTTTGCCGTCCCGAAAAAAGTCGTTGATGAGATCCTGGAGATTTTGGCGGTCTTCGGCATCAAGCCCAGAGGCGTTGAGACCAGCGCGACGGCGCAGGCGAACTATCTCTTGTTCTGTAATGGCGGAGCTATCGGGCCTGCTATATTCGTGGGCGCACAAAATGGGAATTGGGAAATGGTTGGTCTCGACACCCAAATCGATGGGTGGAAAAGACAACGGCCGCAGCTCGTGTTCGCCTATTCTCTGCCACGCGTTGAATGGGCGCAGGCTCCTTTACGGGAGTTGGTCGTGGCTCTAACGCTCGAAAACACTCGGCTCTTCTCCAGCAATTCCGCTCCGGACCTCTTTTCGCCGGTCTTGGGCGAAGCGGCTGAGGTCACCGATCTCGCCGCGCTGGGCAGAGAAAGGCTCAATGGCGACTTCCAGGTCGATCATAATGTTCTCGTTCCCGCCATCGGCGTCGCGTTGCGGGGCCTGCGCGAGGCCCGCTTTGCGATAAACCTTCTGCCGCATCCGGCGCGGCAGGAAGAAAGAAAGGGACTTTCACAATTTAACTTGTCTTTAACGGCATTGTTACTCCTTGCTTTGCTGGGTTGGGGAGGAAGCTTTCCGGTCAAGGATGAATACCGCCTGCGCCAGCTTCAAACCGAAAGCCAAAAGTACGCGCCTGAAGTCGCGGCTTTGCAACAGAAAGAAAGCGAAATGAACCGGGCCAAGAAGGAATTGAGCATCCTCGTATCATTGCGGGACCGGCGCGGCGAAATCCTCCAGGTTCTAGACGAGCTTTCAAGGGCGGTGCCCAACAGCGCGTATCTCTCGAGTTTACGCTATCGGGACGGAGGCATTGAGCTGCAAGGCACTGCCGAGAGCGCCTCGAACTTGGTGCCCATTCTCGAGCGGTCGCAGCTGTTCAAAAATGTCGGTTTCAATGCTCCATCCAACCGCGGCAGAGACAACCGCGAGACCTTTTCCCTTAAAGCGGAGGTTGAAACCGCCCAAAGCGGAGGAAAAAAGCCATGAGACAGCTCTGGCAGAGACTGTCGAAACGCGAGAAGGGTTTGGT
>JBOHVR010000040.1:0-6033 GCA_050735755.1 Binatia bacterium | reverse complement strand
GTGCAGCATACTGTCTTCGTCGACGCAGAATCCATTGGAGGCATGATGAGCGACGTGATGACCCACGGGGAATCGCGAACGTCCGGTTGTAAAAGGGAGCTGATGCAGTCGGGCTTCGTTTTTAACAATGTTAGTGTCAAGAAAAAAGGTCGCTCCTTTTCAAACTCTACCTCTCACGAGATCGCTGCTAGCGCGATTTAATCAGACAGACTTTACGGCGACGTGCATATCCCCGTCTCTGGATCGTAACTGCGATAAGGAGTTTTCATGAACGCAATAATTTGGCTTTTTGCGGTAAGCGTTGCCGGCTTGTTGACAGGAAAGATCATTGAGGAAGACGGTTACGGAGAAGCGTTAAGCGGCCATGCCGCCAAGGGATTGGATGTTTTTTTGGGAATCGTGGGGGGGTCTTTTGGCGGTTATCTATTCTTCTGGGCCGTTGTCGGCGAAGGGAGCTTGTTTAGCAGGTACGGCACCGCGGTCCTCGGCTCCATCACTTTTGTCAGTGTTGCTCGGGCACTTTGTGCAAGGTGGCGACGCTTGCCTTCTACCCCGCATTAGGACCCTGCTCTCTTCATCTTCGGCCTCTCCCACTCCGGTAGACTATTATTGAGCGGCACGGTCTTTCATTGTTCAATACGGAGGGAAGCATCGCCACCCCGCTGAATTGAAGTCGCAGGTTGTGACCTCAAGTTATGAAACAGCTGTACGTCCGGGTCGCTGCCCAACAGCGGCCGCGCATGTGTGCCGGCCACGCGATACTTCTTTTGAAAACCGTCTCGCTACGAGACAGCAATCTCTTCTGAGTCGGCTAATCACTAGTTTCAAACCGATCGGAAAAGGAGGGAGCATTGTTTCTTAATTACGCGCCGGTTTCGTTGGCCTTTGGCACCAGCGGGCTGCGCGGCCTGGTCAAAGACATCACCGACCTCGAGGCTTATATCAATGTCAAAGCCGCGCTTAGGTATTTGTCGAGCATTGGCGATATTCATGCGACGAGCGGAGTGGTTATCGCCGGCGACCTCCGGCCAAGCACCGACCGCATCATGCGCGCCTGCGCCCGAGCGATTGTCGACTCGGGCTGCCGAGTGGAGAACGCGGGCAAGATCCCGACACCCGCATTGATCTCTCACGCCATCTCCACCGGGCGCGCCGGCGTGATGGTGAGCGGCAGCCATATTCCGTTCGATCGCAACGGCATCAAACTCAACAGAAGCGTCGGCGAGGTCCTGAAGCAGGACGAACCAGGCATCACGCGCGAGGTCGAGCGCGTACGCGCGGAGGAGTACGGCCGGACTGCAGCCGCCTCGGCCTTCGACGCGTCCGGCATGTTCAAGCGGTCGCCAGAGCTGCCGTCGCTCGATCACGCCGCCGAAGAGGCTTACGTCCATCGCTATCTATGCAGTTTCACCCAAGGCGGTCTCTCCGGCCTGCGCGTTCTTATGTATCAGCATTCGGCGGTCGGCCGCGATATCTTGCCGCAGATCCTGCGCGGGCTCGACGCCGAGGTACTCACCGCCGGGCGCAGCGATACGTTCGTTCCCATCGACACCGAGAATATTACCGACGAGCAGCTCGATCGTCTGGAGGAATTCGCCGTCGCTGCCGAAGCGAGCGGCGGCCCGCTAGACGCAATCGTGTCTACTGATGGCGACTCCGACCGGCCGCTTCTGACCGCAGTGCTGCCCGCCGCCGATGCCCACGCGCGTGGCCGACGCGTGCGCTTCTTGCCCGGTGACCTGCTTGGCATTGTGGTCGCCGAGTACCTGCGCGCGGATGCCGCCGCAGTCCCAATTAGCGCCAACGATGCCGTCGAGCGACGCATGAAGGAGCGCGGGGTTTCCCTGAATAAGACCAAGATCGGATCGCCGTATGTCATCTCCTCCATCGACGAATTACGCCGTGGCGGAAAACACTCAGCCATCGTCGGCTGGGAGGCCAACGGCGGATTCTTAACCGGCAGCGATATCGCATTGGCCGCGGGGACATTGGTCGCGCTGCCCACGCGCGATTCGATCCTGCCCGTCCTGGCAAACTTATTCGCCGCGGCCGACCAGCGCATCGGATTGGCTACATTGTGGGATCGGCTGCCTGCACGCTTCGGCCGCGCCGGCTTGATCGACAACGTCCCGGTCGCGGTTAGCCAGGCCATTTTGGCGCATCTGATTCCACCCGGCGATGTGATCGAGGTGGACTTCGATGGCGCGGGGCGCATATTCGACAGCAGTCGTCCGGACGCGGTGCCCACGCCGCTCGGCGAACCGGCAACCGCAGACTGGCAGCGGCGTAAGGCGATGTTAACGCGTTTCTTCACGCCGGCGTTCGGATTCGACAACATCGTACGGATCAATGTGCTCGATGGCGTGCGCGTTTATTTCCACAATGGCGATGTCGCGCACGTGCGGCCGTCGGGCAACGCGCCTCAGCTTCGCATCTATGCCAACAGCGATTCGCAAGCGCGCGCGGATCAAATCGTGGAGTTTGGGATTCGCGAACCCGACGGGATCTTGCGTCAACTGGAACGACGGTTCACCTAAGGTACGGTCGTGACCTTGTGAGGGAGAGCCGATGATTCCGTTTCAGTTGCAGCGCCTGGGTTGATGGCGGGGCAATCCGCTGGAGGCCGAAGGCGTTTGATCTTGATCTGGGATGGAAGGTTCGATGATGGCGTCCAGCCACCGCGAAGCGTCGTTATGAGCCACACGTCGACTTCGCTCGGAGCGGAGTCATATGTCAAGGGGACCTCGATAGCATTCAAGGGGTCGCTGTCCGGACCGCGGACGCAACAAGCCAGAAACGATGACGAGAAAAGTCATGATGAGCCAAACAAAACTCGCTTGCGTTATTGAATCGACTTTCGTCGACTGCGGACGATGCGGATAATTTTATTTTGTGCGCCGGAAGTGCAGCGGATCTCTCAGGTTTTGCAATTCCCTGTAGTAATAAAGCGGCGTCGGTCTTTTATCAGTAAATCTTAGGCGCCGCAGAAATGCGAGCTCCTCTTGGGTTATGTCTATGTTTAGAGAAGGATCCTGAAGAAACTCCGTCAGCTCAGGCTCCTCCATTTCAACTTCCGTTCCCTTTTCGGCAAACTCAAATTGTTTCAGCCGCTCACGGCTCAACTCAGGGAACAACATAATTTTCATATCAAACGTCACCAGATCGATGTCCCAGGATTCAATGAGCGGGTCCAGGAAATAGTGGAAATTTTGTACCGACAGGTTAAAAATGTCGGTATCCAGAAACTCCAGAACAATGACCCGCATCTGCTCGTAGGTCTTATGATTAAGCCGAGCGACAGCGCGAAGCCAATTCTCGTTTTCCCAGTCCTGTTTGGCCACTCCCTTGGCGACATCCAAGTGTTTTTGCGTGATAAGCCGCTCGATGTGGCCGAAGGGCTCCTTTTCAAATATAGGGCGCAGTTGTTTGCTCTTCTCGGGCTGACACTTCTGCAAAAGCAGTTCTCGAATCTGTTGAAACAGAGGTTGAGTGGGTTGTCCAATCTTTCTCCTGAGCTGCTCCTGCCGTTGCAGGTCAGCCAGTTTGGCCAACTCGCCGAATGGAATCTTCAAAAAAGCCTCAATCTTCTCATAGATATCGGACCGATTCGAGGAGGGAAGGGCCTTCCTGCCAGTCAGTAACTGGGAAATATAGGATTCCGTTACCTGGGCTGCAGCAGCGAGGTCCCGCTGCTCGCGGCCTAAGTCCTCCAGCCGGTGCTTAATTAAGTCATGAATATCCATCGGTTTTGTTATAGAATTAACTAAGTATGGTTAATTTAGCTCATTTAACTGTTGTTGTAAAGATTTAACTTGACAAAAAAAGTAAATTAACCTAGTGTGGTTAAGCAATGCAGGCAAGAGGGTTTGAATCCGAGGTTTACTGAAATTCGTCAGGTGAACCTACAATACTTCGCCCTCCAACCAGTCCGCCCAAGGAGGTTGACATGTATACTCGAAACGTCAGTATCAAGCTCAAGGCCAACAGTGCGACGGAATTTACGCGCACTCTTCAGACGGAGGTAATTCCCTTGCTCCGCAGGCAAAAGGGATTTCAGGATGAGATTAGCTTTGTCGCCCCGGAGCGGAATGAGGCAATGGCCATTAGTTTCTGGGATAAGAAAGACAACGCGGAAGCTTACAACCGTGAGGCTTATCCCGAGGTATTGAAGGCCCTGTCCAGGGTGGTTGAAGGTACTCCCAGAGTGGAGACCTTTGAGGTCGCGAATTCGACCTCCCACGAGATCGCTGCTAGCGCGATCTAAGGCGACAGGCCTTCCGGTTCGGAGAGGGGTGAGATACCCCTCTCTGAGTCGTAACAACGAAAAACAGGAGATTTTTATGAACGCACTATTTTGGGTTCTACTGGTCGGAGGCTGTGGTTGGCTGACAGGAAAGATCATCGGGGAAAAGGGCTACGGAGAAACCTTAGGCAGGAATGCCACTCACGGATTAGATATTGTCTTGGGGGTCCTGGGCGCTTCTATCGCCGGTTATCTGTTTTCCTGGGCTATCAGCGGAGAAGGCAGCTTGTTTAACAAATACATCACCATGATGCTTGGCTCCGTAGCGGTTGTAGGAGTTGCTCGGCAAGTTTCTACAAAATACTTACCTTCCGCAGTTTCGGATTAAGTGGTGGAAGATAATACAATTCATTCTCAAGAATCATTGCTTATTTGGAAATGGCCCACAAAGGCCATTAGGTGCTAAAAGGAGAAGGAAATGAATACTTTTTTGTTGTTTGCCATTCCATTGGTGCTGGTGATCATAGGAATGATATTGAACAATCTTAGCCTTGCATTTGATCAACCCGCGAGTTCGTCCGAACAGGATCCCGCTAAGAGGTCGGCGGCCGAAAAGCGAGCTTATCAGGATTTTTTCTCTCAACAGAGAATGCGATTTTTGAAAAGGCAGGCGAGGGTCGGTCACTATGCCTGGTTGGTTCTGGCCGTGTTCGTTGTGTCCTTCGGGTGGCTGTATTTTGATACGGTGAATAAAACAACAGCTTTGAATCAAATCTCCGCGATTGAAACAATGCGGGTAGAGGAAGGAAAGGAAATGGTCCTAGCTTTGACTCTTCGCGACGGGAGTAACGTAAAATATCTCATCAAATCGGAGAAGATCGACCCATCGGGTGTCGCCGCCCAAGAAGGGCACTCCAAAGCACTGGTCTCAAAGTGGGAGTTATCGGGATTAGGAACGGCTTTGAGTATCGGCGATGGCGCATTGCCTAATGACCTCGCCCTGAAAATTTCGAATTAAAGAGCGATAAATGTTCAGGAAAACATCTATTTGTTGCGCGCCGTGAGCTGGTGGGAGCTTTGAGATCTCGAAACTGGGAACCAGGAAAATGGTATTGGCCACACGGTGCGCAACTGCAAGCTAATGGGGTTTAAACCACCATCTTTTCTTCGGGGGTTTCGTGCGCTACCTGGCAGTGCGCACTTCCGATCAACAGCAAGTCATCGCAAATCTGGTGACGGTGGATAGCGGACAGCGGCTGGGCAAGACGCTGTTACGGCTGGCTCGCACCCTGCCTGGGTAAGAAAAACCCGCATAGCATTCGCATCGAGCTCAAGATTTCGGCTGCGGCTGCGCGCGAGCCGCGGGGTAATTTTCAAATCGTCCATGTAACAGCAATCCCTGCCGAGTCGCGCATCCTAATTCGAAGTGGAGCGAAGATCGGATGCAACCTACATCGGCTGCTAACGGGTCAAACCTGCTAGACAAAATGATCCTCCCTTCAACTGCCTTCCGGACGGTTGAATACGATTTCGGTCTGGAATTTTGGGATCCAGATTGTTCTGAGGTCGAGATCCTGTGCTTTTGTTGTCTCTGATAATTTTCAAAAGACGTCCAGAAGGAGTCTCATGGAATGTACGTACGATGACATTAAGATCGTTGGTGTTTTCAAGAAACGTTTTCCTCAAAAGACCCGATTGGGTTTTGGACAAGATTGCTTGAGCGGTGTCGCGGCGCTGGTGAAAGAGATCCTCACAAGAGATCATGTTCATGAGAAAAGGACGAGCTACTG
>JBOHVR010000039.1:0-6935 GCA_050735755.1 Binatia bacterium | reverse complement strand
ATTCCATGCTGGGGCTCGGAGGTGCCGTAAGGATCCCAGAACCTGGGCGTCCATGTGGGTGTGATGGTCAATGAACCCGGGGGCGACGACGAGCCCCTTGACTTCCAAAGTCTTGTCAGCGCTTCCTTTTATGCGCCCCAGCTCGATGACCTTTCCGTCCTTGATGGCGACATCGGCATTGTAAGAAGGTAGCCCGGAACCATCCACCACGCGCCCACCGCGAACCAACAAATCATATTCCATTGCTCAGCCCTCCCGCTCAAAATTGGATCAGATTGTCGAAAGCCTGCGTACGCTTCGGCAAGTCGGGTGTAGGATGGGTTGAGCGTTAGCGAAACCCATCGTTATCAGGGTGGGTTTCGGCGCCATGCGCCTCTACCCACCCTGCAATTCCTGATTCTTTTGCCGGATCAATTGACACCGAAAATGTCGTTAAATAATTTTACGTAGCGATTAAAGTCGTCATAGATATCTTGCGTGCCGAAAGCCGGCTTGATCCCCTCAATGAGGCGAGGAGGATCAGGAGGCGTATCGATGCGGTCGGGAATCCGTTTGAGAGAGCGCAAAACCTCCTGCCCCGCCTTGGAGAGGAGAAAATCGATGAAAAGCTTTCCCGCGTTGGGATGGGGCGCTTTGGGCGAGAGAGCGACCGGATGGATATTCGCATAAACCGGATTGAGCGGCACCCATTCTATGGGCGCGCCTTGCTGTTTCAGGCTTTCGAAATTATGTGAATAGGAATTCAGGCCGATTTTGAACTCGCCTGCGGCAACGAGCTGTGCGACCAACTCACGGCCATTGCGCAATTGGAGCTCGGTTTTGGCCAGCTCGCGCATGAAATTAAAGTTTTTGTCGTCTCCCAAACCGCGCGACACGACCGCAAACCACTCGTAAGACTTAGAATCCATGCCAAGCTGGCTTTTCCAGATCGGCTTAAGCAGGTCGGTGTACGTCTTCGGCGCGTCCTCCTTGCGCACGAACCGGGTGTTGTAACCGGCCACGGCATAATTGGTATAAATCGATACCCAGGTGCCTTTGGGGTCTTTGAATCCTTCACGGAAGAATTGCGCTTCCGGGGAAACATAAACCGCAAGCATATTTTTCTTGGTGAGGAGATTCGTGTAGATGCCGGAGTTCATGAACACGTCCCACAGGTGCCGGCCTGCCCTCGCCTCGGCGAAGATCCGCTCGACGAGCTGGGGCCCCCCGGTACGAAAGCATTGAACCTCAATCTTGGGATACTGCTGCTGGAAGCGATCGCCCAGCAGCTTGCAATCATTGCTGCTGATCGTCGTATACCAGACGACTTTCCCTTCGGCTTCGGCCTTTTCCCGCCACGGCGAATCCGCAGAAAACCCCGGGACGGAAAGCATCAACACAGCCAAACATGAAAAAAAGACGAATTTAGTCATCGCGGTTCTCCTCTACGGCATCTTTTCGAGCAATGTGCCGCACCCTTTCACCGGCTGGCGCACGTGGAGGCGCTTTTCTATGGCCCAAACCCGGGCCGCGACCGGATGTACGACTGGAACCTGAAGATCTTGCTCCAAGACGGGAACGATATCCATGACGCGCCAGCCCGATCCCATCATGCAAATTCCGTCACTCTCCGGGTGCTCGAGATAGAGCCTCTTGGCAAAAGTATAAACCTCGTAGGGCGAAAGCTTCGCGATGTCGGCAAACTTCACTGGCATGCCTTCTATAGCCAAGATGTCAAAACCCGCCTCTCTAAAATAGTTGGTGTGCTTTTGAAATCTGATCCCCTCGGGATCGTCGAAAGAGCTCACAATCAGCATGCGCTTGATTCCCAGCACACGGGATGCCTCTACGAGAGTCATCCCCGTAGTGACGATCGGCGTCGAAAGTTCACGCTCCAGCTCGCTGACGATTTCCTGTGCCCGGTGATAGCCCATGTAAGTAAAGAACGGCGCGCCTTCAGGGTGAATCAGATCCACCTTCATGGCGGCCAGTTCGGCGATCTTTTGTTTCATCAGGGCCATTTTGTCGAGGAATTCTCCCACTACGCCCTCGCTCACACCCATGAACGCAGGAATCACTCCGATCCCTTCGGGAAGTAGGCGGATGAATTCTTCCAGTGAACCGGGCCGAAGAGTTGGTTTGATGACGCCCACGACGCCCCGCCAGCTACCGGGAAAGCTACTTGGCATGACTGATCCCTTGCAAATTTGGGTAGTGGTTCAATTTGATTCGCGCATCGTGTCATTGTAGGGGCAGGCCCCCGTGCCTGCCCGGCTCTTGGGCGACCACAGGGGGTCGCCCCTACAATTTTCGCGAAACTGAACCACTATCCAGATTTGATTTTTTCTACATTCTTGGGAGCTCATTTTTCCGCCCTCGGAAAGCCGTAGGCCTCGACGACTTTTTTTATGTACTCCGGCATCTTCGGATAGTGGTGCCAGTCAACCACCGATTGCTTCTTGCCGCGCACAGCCTTCTCTTGGACGGTTCCCTGACTAAAGACGGAGCCCTCATAAGGTCCGCCCTCCTCGAGCACTTTCTGGCCCTCGGGAGAAGCCGCGAACTCCAACCAAAGCAGCGCGGCGTTTGGGTGCTCGGCCGAGGCCAGTATCGCTTCCGACTCATTGAGGCGCACGATGACCGGCTCGGTAAACTTATAATCCAGAACATCCATCTTGTCTTTGTTTTTGACTCTAAGAGCAGAGTCGAAGTTAGGGCCGAAAAAAAGCGTATATTCGCCCGCGAGCATACTTGTAATTGTACGGGTGTCTCCGCTTACCCATATGGGGTTCTGGGCGGACAGCTTGCGCGCGAAGTCGAGCGTCTTTTCGAGACCCCATGCCGGCACGAGGGCTGCGACATCCTTGGGCCGAATTCCGATCGCAAACTTCCTGTCCTTAAACTCTGGTTTTAGAAAACCCTCCCAGGTATCGGGTACTTTATTTGCAGAGATGAGTTTTTTGTTAAAGACGGCGACCTGGATCCCGCTCCCTACCGCGACGATGTTCCGGTTGATTGGGTCCACCATCTGGAGGGCCATCTGGAGCACTCGTTGCTGAGCCATTCCATAGATATCCACCTTTTTCAGGTGGGGCAGGTATTCGCTATAAAAGTCGTAGTCGACCTCGTTGAGATCGACCCTTTTAACTAATCCCGCCTTTAATTCCTGAAGCTGGCGCGTGTAAGCATCGATGCCACGGATTTCCTCTGCCCGGACTTGAATGAAAGGGTACTTTTTCGTAAAGCCGCTAGCCAACGCCTTTAAGATTTTGGCATCGAGGGAGACAATGACATTCAGCCTGCCTTCCTGTTTGGCTCTGCTCACGATCTCGTCATGGCTGGCGGCAAAAAGGTAGCCCTTAGCTTCCGCCTCTTTTTTCGCTTTAAGCAAAGCCGGGCCGGGTTCGGCTGCAAAAATACTTGCGCCGGCGATCCCGAAGATTACAAGAAGAAGGGCTAGCAAGCGACGGGCCGTTCTTGGTGGAAGCCATTTCATAGCTCACCTCCGCTGTTCATTGGTTCACTGGAATCAGAGACTCGCGGTCCAGACTATATCCAGCCCTCAAGGACGTTGTCAATTTGCCTCTGGCCGGCAAGGAGAGGCTTGACAGCGTCAACGCTCGTGAGGTACTCGACAGCTAAAGTCGACGAAAGAGGGAGATATGGACAACCCAAAAATCATTGATGCCGACGGGCACGTGCGCGATCGGGACGCAGATATACGAGCTCACATGGAGGAGCCCTACTGCAGGAGGAGGGGCACGCTCTTACCCCAGGACGAGTGGGATTCCAGCATGTATGGGAAATTAGAGGGAGTGGATGTGCGCGATGTGCCGACGCGCCTGAAGCACATGGACCAGGAAGGAATCGATGTTTCCGTGCTTTTTCCTACCAGCGCTTTTCATGTTAACCGGCTTCCCGAGAAGGACTATGCAGCGGCCCTTTGTCGAGGCTACAACAATTGGATCGCCAGCGTGTGCAGCGAGAGCCCGAGACTGAAAGGAATTGGCATCGCGCCATTTCCGGATGTGCCCACGGCTGTGGCGGAGGTCAACCGGGCGATTACAAAGCTCGGGCTGGCCGGTGTCACGGTTGGAAGTTATGGAATGAAAAATCATTTGGGGGAGCCGATGTTCTGGCCGATTTACGAAGAGCTGCAGCGCCTCAATGCGCCCTTGCTGGTTCACAACCAGCGTTCCGGCCCGGCAGGGGAAACCCGTTTCGACACGTTTTTATTTAAGCACACCGTCGGAAGGCCGTTTGAAACGATGATCGATTGCGCCGCGCTGATGTATGGCGGCGTGCCGGAAAAATTCCCCAAGCTTCGAATCGCGTTCTTGGAATGCGGTGTGGGCTGGGTTCCTTACTGGATGGACCGCATGGATGAAGAGTGGGAGAAGCGCCAGGCTGAGGCCCCGCTCCTGAAGACCAAGCCCAGTGAATATATGAAAACCGGGAACTGGTTTTACGCGACGGAGCCCGAGGAAAGCTCCCTTCCCTACGCGCTTGAGCGCGTGGGAGAAAACAACGTCATTTTCGCCTCCGACTACCCGCACTGGGATGGCATGTTTCCGTACGTGGTTTCAACGATCAGGGAACGAAAAGATATTTCTGACAGCGCGAAGGAAAAAATTCTTGGTGATAACGCCAAGAAGCTTTACGGCTGGAACTGAAAGATTGCCGCTGAGGGGAAGAGGCTTCTAAAAAACATGCTTCAACGAGCTACGAAGACCAGCCGCATCCTTCGACTGAGCTCAGGACGAGCGGCTGGTCTGTTAAAGCGCGTTCACCATCACCAATGTTCAATCCGTTCGCCCTGAGCCTGTCGAAGGGCGGAGTCCCTCAATTGTTCGCTAGGCTGCGGCGGTCTCATGCCTGCGGTAAGCGCCGCCCCGTAAAACCTTCCCCGGAAGCTCTCCGGTTATCTTGCCATCTTCACAAACCACTTTTCCGTTGACGATCGTGTAGTGCATGCCAATTGCGCGCTGGATCAATCGTCCGGTTGCAGCGGGATAATCGTTCGCCCATTCAGGCTCACACGCGTTAACCGTATCGGGATTAAAGATTGCAAGATCGGCCGCGTAACCGGGCTGGACCAACCCTCTTCCGGTAATGCCGTAGACCGTTGCCACCTGGAAAGTGAGTTTGTGAACCGCCTGTTCAAGGCTCAGAACGCCCTGTTCGCGCGACCACAGTCCTAACAGAATCGTGCCGTAGCCGAACTCCGCGTTATACTGGACATGGGCGCCGGCATCCGAATTGCCGACCAGCACATAGGGATTCTGCAGTATCTCACGCATCGCTTCCGGATTGCCGCCCGCGTTGGCGTTGCGGAATGTTGTTTCGAGATTCTCTTCCAGAGAAAGGTCGAGGAACGCGTCCAAAACGTCCTGGCCGCGCATTTCCGCCATCGTCGCCACACTTTTGCCGAGGTATTTTTGATTTTCAGGTTTCGCCACCTTTTCGATCGTGACGAGATCCCAGTTCCGATGAAAATTTGTCGGGCGCGGGTCAGCTAGATCCGCGCGAAGCTTTTGCCGCGTGGCCGGATCGGCAAAAGCCCTTTTGCGCGCCTCCATCTCCGTGAACATGAGACCCTTCCACGTAGGGAACTCGTCAAAAGCCTGCCCGTTGCTTAAGCTGAAGGTGCGGAAGTTGGGCACCGTATGGGTGCGCAGATAGATGCGATAACCGTCGCGAAAGGTAGGGACCACGGCCTCAAGCTGTTCCTTCCATCTCTTGGGCGCATTCGGGCGATACATCACGGTTTGGCCGATAACCGGGCGTTGGGTGCGCCGGGCCAAGTGATTGTACATCTCAAAGTGCTTGATCGTGAATTGTCCCAAGGTCGACTGGATCGCGCCGGCATTCACCTCGCCGAGAACATCGCACAGCGTGAACAGCTCCTCGTCGCTTGCCAGCCTGCTCGGGACAGGCTTGCCATCTTCCCGCATGTGCCGCTCGTTACGATTGGTCGAGAATCCCAGCGCGCCGGCTTCCATGCCTTCCCGCACCAGCGCTTTCATGCGCTGGATTTCCGCCGACGTCGCTTCCCGTTCCACCGACTCCTCGCCCATTACGTACTGGCGCACTGCGATGTGGCCTACGAGACCGCCGACATTGATTCCCAGGCGCCCTTCTATTCGGTTCAGATAATCACCGTAGGAATGCCAACCCCAGGGCACGCCTTTTTCCAGCGCATGACGCGGCATCGCTTCAACGCGCACAAAATTCTTCAAGATGGCGTCTTCATCGCCGCGTTTCACCGGCGCAAGCGCGAGGCCGCAGTTTCCCGTCACGATCGATGTAATCCCGTGCTGCGGCTCTGAAGTCGCGTGCGGATCCCAGAAGACCTGGGCGTCCATGTGGGTGTGATGGTCGATAAAGCCAGGGGACACGACGAGCCCCTGCACGTCAATTGTCTTTTTAGCGCTACCATGAACGCGTCCAAGCTCGACGATTTTTCCGTCTTTGACAGCGACATCGGCGAGATAAGAGGGTTGCCCCGAGCCGTCGACAACCCGCCCGCCGCGCAACAGCAAGTCATAGTCCATTGTTCAGTCCTCCTCGCGTTGGATTATTTTCTGTCATTTCCCTGAAGAAATCACTCCGGTGTGTCATTCTGCTCTCGGGAAGCCGTAGGCTTCGATGATTTTTCTTTCATACTCTGGGATTTTGTTGTAATGGCTCCAGTTTACGACCGACTGTTTTTTGCCCCGCGCGGCGCGCTCCTGGATCGTCCCGGGGAGAAATACTGAAGCCTCGTACGGACCGTTTTCGTCCAGTATTTTTTGTCCTTCCGGAGAGCCCACGAACTCCAGCCATAAAAGGGCGGCGTAGGGGTTTTCAGCCTTGCTCAGGATGCTTTGAGCCTCGTTCAAACGCACGGGAACCGGCTCGACGAACTTATAGGCGATACTGTCAGTTTTGTCTTTGTCCATTACGCGAAGGACGGA
>JBOHVR010000038.1:0-2770 GCA_050735755.1 Binatia bacterium | reverse complement strand
AAGCACAATGAAGCCAATGGCGAAAACAATCAGGACGGCGCCGACGACAACAACAGTTGGAACTGTGGCGCCGAGGGTCCTACCGATGATGCCGCCGTGAATGCCTTGCGTTGGCAGCAAAAGCGCAACTTCATGGCGACCCTTATCTTGTCTCAAGGCGTGCCGATGCTCCTAGCCGGCGATGAGCTGAGCCAGACACAGCAGGGAAACAACAACACGTACTGCCAGGATAACGAGCTTACCTGGCTCAAGTGGGACCTGTCCGAAGAGGAGCGCGCCTTTTTGGAGTTCGTCCAAAATGTGATCCGCATCCGGCGCACCCAGCCGGTTTTCCAGCGCCGCAAGTTCTTTCAAGGACGAGCGATCTTCGGCGCTGATGTTGCCGATATCACTTGGTTCGAGCCTTCGGGTAAGCCGATGGGAGAGGAAGGCTGGAATGCCGGATACAACCAATGCTTTGGTTTTGCTTTGGCCGGCGATCTTATCGGAGATGTCGATGAGCGCGGCCAACCGGTCATCGGCGATTCTATTCTGATCTTGATGAACGCCTATCATGAAGGGCTTCAATTCAAGTTGCCGGCCCGCTACGAAGGCCAACAGTGGGAGCGGCTAGTCGATACGGCGAGTCCTCGGGAAGAGCTTAGCGCTCGTCCAGGCGGAGAGCCTTATGAACTGAAAGGCCGTTCGATGGTCGTCTTGCGCAGCGAACCGCCGCCAAACCGTGAACAGCACGCGCTGGCGAATACGGTTGCGCCGCCAGCGTAGAGATTGGCGCGCGGATGACCGGCACTCCGGCACACGCAATCAGTCCCGCTTAAATGAGAGGTTAGCACTCTTTTTATGTCGGAGCACAAGATACTGAAGCCGGGAAGTAACTGTTGGCATATCGGCGAAGTTAGGCAAACAGGCCTGCTGGTTGACGGCCGTGATTACTACCGTGCTTTTTATCACGCTGCCAGAGCAGCCCGGAGATATATTCTCATATCGGGGTGGCAATTCGACAGCAACGTTGTTCTTCTGCGCGGGGAGGACGCCAAAGCGGCGGGAGACGAGGCTCCCCTCCTTTCTTTCCTTAATAATCTTTGCGAGCAGAACAGCGCTTTGCGGATTTTTATACTAGCCTGGGATTTTAGCATGGCGTACAGCCTGGACCGGGAGTGGTTTCAAGAATGGTACATTAATTGGACGACCAACGGGAGACTGATGTTCTATTTCGATTGCTGCGATTCGATGGACGCTTCCCATCACCAGAAATTCGTAGTGATCGATGGTAAGATCGCCTTTGTCGGAGGATTGGATCTCTGTTCCGCGCGCTGGGATGAGCGCGACCATCGAGTGAATCATCCACTGCGGGTAAATGCAGACCGGAGTTCTTATAAGCCCTTTCATGATCTCCAGTCCAGCCACGTCGGGCCTATCGCTCTGAAACTCGCGGAGTTGTTCAAGCAGCGCTGGAAAATCGTCGCGGGGGAGGAGCTCGATCTCCCGTCCGAACCTTCAGAACCTGCGGCGCACGCTGAACTGACGATTCCGATAGCGGCAAGTACCGTGGCGATTAGCCGAACCCAACCCACGACAAGCTGCGGCAGTGAGCACGGAAATGAGCCGGTGCGGGAGATCCGCCAATTGTTTTTGGACGCGATCTCCGGGGCCGAGCATTTAATCTATATCGAGAACCAGTACTTCAGCTCAGAGGCATTGTTTAAGGCGCTCGTTGATCGGATGGCGGACAGAAACCGCTCGCAGCTCGAGATCGTTTTGATCATCGCGAAGGATGCGGAAGCTGTTTTGGAACAACTTTCGATCGGAATCGCGCAGGAGCGAGTGATTCGGGGCTTAAAGGAAGTCGCTCGGCAAAACGGTCATTGTCTCGGTATTTATCACCCTGTTTCGGTGAGTCCGGAAGGAGAGGAACCTACTTATATACATTCCAAGCTTTTGTTGGTTGATGATCGAGTTCTTAGCGTTGGGTCTGCGAATATGAATAATCGCAGCATGGGATACGACACCGAGTTGAATGTCGCCTGGGAAGGTTCGGCACTCGAAACCGAACTCGTTGATTCGCTCCGAGAGGTCCGAGTCAACCTCCTGGCTGAGCATACTGGACTGGATGGGGCAGCGCGTAATGACCTCTCCCGTGTGAAAGGTCTTGTGCAATATCTCAACGGTTTGGCCGATAGTGGCTCCTGCCGTCTTCGCCACCACCCTGTGCGGACGGTCTCGGAGAGCTATCAATGGATAACTTCGGTTCTGCCAGATGGCCTGCCCTTTGATGCCGAAGCGCCGGAGGATCCGGAGAGCATATACGAAGCAATCTCAACGAAGCAGGATTCCCTTTTCAGTCAGGGACTGACGAGTTTAAGGAGCTGGCTGCAAAATCTGGGGCAAATAGCGTCGTCGCCCGCCAAGCGTAATGAATGAGAAGTAACTGCTTCCTCGTGCGCGAAAAATCGCATGCCGTAGCGGTTGTTTTTTGGGTTCATATCAAGACGGTCTGAAAATCCGCGCGTTCCCCGAGAATGCTTTTGACTCCTTTCTTGGCTTCTTCGCACGCGGCTGTGAGGATGCAACAGTCATGGTTCTCATTTTAACGTTTCGGGAATTCCCGAAGCCGGAAGTTTCCGCTCAGCCTCATATCCAATCTTAGTTTGAGAATTCTCAAAGCATCATAGGTTGTTTGACAGGGGAGAAGGATTGGCTTTAGATTGCCTCGTGCTCGCGAGCAATCCCGCGGCGTTGTGGAATATACCTTCGTAGAGGGGTTCAAAGT
>JBOHVR010000037.1:0-5329 GCA_050735755.1 Binatia bacterium | reverse complement strand
TACTCCGGATAAAGTACCAACAGCGTAAGACACTGCACTAGTTAGTTTAATTCGTTTATTGGGCTGCTGAAGACTTCGTTTAACGAATGAAATATCTCTTCCATAATAAGATCCTGTCAAGCAATCCTGCAACTCACCGAGAGAACTTGCAGCGATTCTATGTACGATTTGTCAATTTGTTTCGCGCGTGCCGGACTTGGACGAAGGAAAACCGTTAGCGCTACGACAGATTCCTTTTCAATGCCGATGGGAGACGTGTTAAAATCCCCCAAAATGTTCGGGGGAGGATGAACCATGGCACGTGACGACGCGACACCTAGGGCTCTTGGCGGCGCAGGGTCAGGGCGGAGAGGGGCGGGAAGGAGCGGCTTCTTTCGCATGCTCGCGGAAACCATGACTGACTACGCCATCATCATGCTCGACCCTGAGGGGAAAATATTAACTTGGAGCCGAGGGGCTGAACACATCATGGGATATAAAGCGGAAGAGATCACGGGACGACACTTTTCCTGCTTTTATCCCAAGGACAGGATTGAGTCGGGTTTGCCGGAAAAGGACCTGCAGGTCACCAAGAGCGAGGGCCGGCTCGGGGATGAAGGCTGGCGGACACGGAAGGATGGATCGCAGTTCTGGGCGCACGTTGTGCTCATCGCATTGCGAGACGAAGGGGGAAATCTGGCCGGCTTTGGACATGTGACAAGCGATGTGACGGAGCGCAAGCGCGCCGAGGAAGTCATAGCGCGGCAGGCGCAGGAGATTCTGGAAGTCTCGACACCGGTCATCCAGGTGTGGGAGGGGATAATTGCGGCGCCGTTAATCGGGACGTTAGATAGCCAGCGCACGGAGCAGTTCATGGAACGTTTGCTCCAACGCATTGTGAGGACCAACTCGCCCATTGCGCTCATTGATATCACCGGTGTGCCGACGATTGACACGCAGACGGCGCAGTATTTGGTTGAAACCATGACCGCCGTGCGTTTGCTGGGAGCGCAAGTCATACTGACCGGCGTACGCCCGGCGCTGGCTCAAACCCTCGTTCATCTGGGCATTGATCTTTCCCACATGGTGACGCGGTCGTCATTGGCCGCGGGATTACGAGTTGCTTTCGACCTTCTAAACCTGAAGGTCGTTAGCGGAAACAGCAGGAGTTGATGGAAAGCGCTATGGCCGCGGAAAGCATCTCGGTTATCAAAATGCGTAACGTGCTGATGGTGACGGTCCCGCCCGACGCCGACGATGAGACGGTCTCCGCGCTTCAGGAACGCATCCTTCAGGCAATGGAGCGCTATGAACCGAAAGGCTTGGTGCTGGATCTCTCAACCGTAGAAGCCTTGGATTCTTTCTTCGCCCGCACCGTTGCGGAGACCGTGCAGATGGTTGCGCTGATGGGCGGGCGCACCGTTGTGGTTGGCATGCAACCCAGTGTCGCCATTACCGCGACGCAGCTAGGACTGACGTTGGGCGGCGCCTTGACCGCCTTGGATGTTGACCGCGCGCTGAATATGTTGGAGAGCACGGGCAACGTGGGAGTTGATAACGATGACCGCTGAGCCGGCCGGGATGATGCGGATCGGTTCGGAGGGAGACATTGTGGCTGCGCGCAAGGTGGTGCGCAACTTAGCCGTGGCCCTAGGCTTTGGCGTGACCGACGTGACTCGGATCGTCACGGCGGCTTCTGAATTGACGCGCAACGTCTTCCGCTATGCGGGGTCAGGGATCATGCATTGGCGCCGGATCGACACCGGCAAAAACATCGGTATTGAGTTGATCTTCGAAGATAAGGGACCTGGTATTCCCGACGTCGGCAAGGCGATGGAAACCGGTTACACGACGGGCGGCGGGCTTGGCATGGGACTGCCCGGAGCAAAAAAATTGATGGACGAAATGGAGATTGAGTCCGAGGTAGGCAAGGGCACCCGAGTGTTGGTGAAAAAGTGGCGACGATCATAACTGTCGCGACGGCGCGCGATGCTTACGGCGCGCGCCGGTCCGCGAAGGAAACGGCATTGGCGATCGGCTTTGACGAAAAGGCGAGTGAAGAGATCGCGATCGCCGTCAGCGAGCTGGCGGCCAATTTGATTAAGTACGCTCGCGGGGGAAGACTGACCTTGGTCCCGATCGATGAAAGCGCAGGCGCCGGCATTCAAGTCGAGTCGCTCGATGTCGGGCCGGGGATCGCCGATGTGGAACTGGCCCTGTCAGACGGGTTCTCAACCGGCGGTGGCTTGGGTCACGGCCTGGGTGCGGTGAACCGCTTCATGGATCAGTTTGATATTAGCTCGCAATGCGGCTCGGACGCCGGAACCCATATCGTTTGCAAACGTTGGCTGCGCCGGCGGCGGGCCGCTTTAGATCCCTGCCCTTTGGATTTCGGTGTTGCCACCCGCTCCCACGCAGCGATGACGGTGAATGGGGACGCCTTTGTTGTCAAGCGATGGGACGCGCGCGCGCTGGTATCGGTGATTGATGGTTTGGGACATGGACAGGAGGCGCATCGCGCCGCGCAGGCAGCCAGGCATTTCGTTGAGACTCATTTCGATCAGCCCTTAGAGGGGCTGTTTCGTGGCGTAGATCGTGCGTGTCGCTCAACGCGGGGAGTCGTGATGGCACTGGTAAAGTTTAACTTTACTGACCGTAATATCCGGTTCTCTTTCGCCAGCATCGGCAACGTGGAAGCCCGGATCGGCCGCGGTTGTGCCGCGGAACGATTACCGGTCCGGCGTGGGGTATTGGGCGCCAAGGCCCCGGCTCCTCAGGTGACGGAACACGTCTGGGAAACGAGCAATGTGCTGGTGCTCCACTCCGATGGCTTGAAGCAGCGTTGGAACTGGGATCAGTTAGGGGATTTCGCAAAACAGCCGGCAGCCAAAGTAGCGCAGTGTTTGCTCCGCGCGCAGGCCAAAGAAAATGACGACGCGACCGTGGTGATCGTGAAGGACGCTAACTGTGAGTGAGAACGATCTCCGGGAGCAGCTCGAAGAGGCCCAAAAAGCCATCCGAGCGTTGGAAGAAGAACTGGCGGAGACCAACCGCGGCCTCATGGCCTTAACGCTCGAGCTGGAACAACGGGTGGATGAGCGCACCCGGGAACTCGTGCAAGCGCACGCGGAATTGCAGAACGCCAACCTGGAGTTGACGCAATTAGCATCAGAGCTGCGGGCGGCCAACAAGGAACTCGAAGCGTTCTCCTCCTCGGTCTCACATGACCTCAGGGCGCCGCTCCGAACCCTCACGGGATTTGCAAAAATTCTGCTCGAGGATTACGGAGACCGGCTCGACAACCCCGCAAGAAATTATCTCGAGCGTATGTGCCTGGCCGCGCTGCGGATGGAACAGCTCATCGATGATTTGCTTGAACTCTCGCGCGTGGGTCGGAGCGAAATGAGGCACGAGACTATTGACTTGAGCAGGCTTGCGCAAGTTATTACTTCTGAGCTGCAGGAATCGGCGAAGAGCCGGGAAATAGAATTGACCCTTGAACCGGGGCTGAAAGCGGAAGGGGACCCGCGGCTTCTCCGGATCGCAATGGAAAATTTGTTCAGCAACGCATGGAAATTTACCGGCAGGACCTCCCGCGCGAGAATAGAATTCGGCGCCACCGATGAGGATGGCGTCATCGCATATTTCATACGGGACAATGGCGCTGGGTTCGACATGGCCTATGCCGATAGACTGTTTGGCCCCTTTCAACGCCTTCACAATGCGGCAGACTATCCGGGAACCGGCATCGGTCTTGCGACCGTGCAGCGTATTGTTCAACGGCATGGCGGCAAAGTCTGGGCCGAGAGCGGTTTAGGGAAGGGAGCGACGTTCTATTTCACGCTGCCCAAGAGGGGAAGCTGAGTCCTCGGCCGCGCGGCCCTCTTTCGGCCTTATGCGAACGAAAGGCGCCGGGTTTTTCATGCAACCCCGGTGCGCTTTGCGCAGTTAGGGCAGAATTTCCATTCGGCGTTGAGAGCATAGCCGCAACCCAGACATCGAAGCGTCTGCTGGAATCGGCGCGGCTCTTCCGCGAGCGTCGGTCCTTCCGCCCAATAGATTCCTGTGAGAATGCTGGTCTTGCACGTCGTGGAGACGTTGTTTCCTGAACTATCTCTGAACCTGACGTCATAGTGGCGCTCGCCTCTTTCGCCAAACCATCCGCGCGCAAAAGGATTCCATTTGATCGATAGGACCCGGCCGCCGCGGGATTCAAGCTCTCTTTGGATCCTGGATTTGTCGACGAATTGCAGCGCCACCCGGATACCGATCGCGGCTACAATAACGATCACAAAGATGGAAGGATCCAAAAGAGTTGCGCCTCAATCCACGCGTGTTGTCCGCGCAAGAAATCGGTTAAAAACTTACGGAATATCACTCATTGGCTGGCCTCAGTCAAAGGCTTTGACCTTGGGTGAGTTGCGCGCGCGAAAATATCGATCACCTTCGTTGAGGAAAGCAAGCGATATTGGTCTCGATGCTGCCAGTCGGCGATACTTTTTGTGGCGAGCAGGTACGAAGGCAGCTCGGTGGTTGTCTGCAACCGCGCCGAAATATCGGTAACCCCGACGTGACGGAAGCGGATGTTGGTTCTTATGTCCGCATGCGCATCCGCAAAGACCCAAAGCGGGTACTCCCAGTCCTTGTCGAAATATAATCCGACGTCTTGAGCTCGAGCGCGCCTCAATAGGTTCACGGCTTCTTTATAAGGTTCAAACCAATCCGGCCGGTTCTGGAAATAAAGCTCCGTTCTGTCCTTGGTGTGCCAGTCATTCGCCAGAAGCGCGCGCGTCTGATTAAGGAAGACGAATGGAAGCGCATAGAGGAGCATGCACGTGATCAGAGCATGGTAAAGGTACCTGGCATGATTGCCGATCGATGCGATTCCAATCCCAATCAGAGGCGCGGATAACAGGAATAGGGCGGTGTGAAAGCGACTTGAATACGGCTGCCATTTCAGCACCAGGCAGAAAAAGACAGCCGCCAGCAGCACGGAGAGGGCGTAACAAGCGACCCGGACTGTTCGATGTCGTTTCAATGCAGGGACGAGAAAAACGCTCAAAGCGGCGAGGAAAAAGTGGATGGGATTGCCTGCCGTGTCCTCGTGAAAGGTGTAGCGGATTTCGAATCGGCTTTTTTGCCAGGTTATGTCGCGGTCATCGAGTTGTTCTCCCAGAACAAGCTGCAGCGCGCGGTAAACGTACCAATTCAAACGATCCGATGGG
This sequence comes from Binatia bacterium, assembly GCA_050735755.1. Classification (GTDB taxonomy): domain Bacteria; phylum Desulfobacterota; class Binatia; order UBA9968; family UBA9968; genus DATMAM01. Next base: position 125 of record JBOHVR010000037.1, on the reverse strand, counting down.
GTTCCCCAGTGCAAGGCGGCGTTTCTCATCACGTTGCTGAAAAAGAGCCGGCTTGACATGCGTTGATTCCAGTACCTGGGACCTGCCGTGGAAAGAGGGTGGCCGTAGAGCGCGTAGTTCCTGTA
>JBOHVR010000036.1:0-8459 GCA_050735755.1 Binatia bacterium | reverse complement strand
CTTTTTTCTTTCCTTGAACCTTGAATGCGGAACATTGAATTTTGAATTATCGAAGCTGCTAAGCGCGCGACCCGCCGTTCCAGCCGAGCAGGTTCAGGAATTCGCGCCGGGTCTTGGGCCCATAGGTGAGATAGTGTGGCTCGGGGTGCTCGCGGTAGGCGAGACGCTCGCGGGCGACGTGGTCGCTCCGAGCGTGCTTCTTCACTTCGTCCGCGCTGATAGCGTAGGGCCGGGTCGCGTTCATCCCGAAGATCTTGGCGCGCAGCGCCGGGGTGATCTCGGGGTAGCCGTGCTTCGCGCGCAGTTCGGGCGAGATCTGGAAAGCGCGAAACGCCTGGATCTGGTCCTGTGGCGAGCCGTACCAGATGGAGTCGGTGCCCCAGAGCACGTTGTTCTCGCCGCAGTACTTGAGGAGCTTGCCGAGCGCATGCGCCGCGCCGTCAGGGTCGCGCATGAGGAAGCGCCAGGTGCTGCCGAGCTCGGCGTAAACGTTGCTGTTCGGTTTGACGCCGTTCTCGATCAGCGAGCGGATTAGGGTGTCGATCCCGTCGCTTGCGCCGCGCCCGGTGTACGCGCGCTCGGGGACGCCGGTGACGAAACCCGAGTGATAGACAAGGAAGCTCACGTCCGGGAAGCGCGTCGCCACGACTCCGATGTCGCTGCACTGGCTGTGCTCGTAGGACCGGCTGCCAAAGGGCAGTCCCTTGTGCACGCAGATCACCTTCACGCCAAGCGCGCGCGCCTTCTCGATGAAGCGCGTGCCGACGGCGCCCGACAGGAAGAAGCCCCTGCCGTCCACACCCCACTGCGTGTAGGTCTTCCACGCGCACACTTTCCAGCGCTCTTTCAGCTCGTCCATGGCCTCGAGATCGCCCGGCTGATTCGGGTTGACGCGGCCGTGGAGCAGCAGGCGATGCGTGCCTTCCATACGGTCCACGATCCGGCGCACCGCGTCCGCCGCCGAGATCGTGAGCGGCTCGGAATTTCGGCGCGAGGGCACGAACGAGAGCACCATCATGTCGGTATCGCTATCGAGAAACACGTCTTTCACGAATTCCTCGGGTCCGAGGCAGTTGAGATAACTGCGCGCGCCGGGTTTCGCGCCGAGCGCGCAGCCCGCTTTGGGCGACCACTTGAAAGCATCGGCGGGCGCTGTTTTTACCCACGCGCCGGTTGGATCGACGAAGTGCCCCTGCACGTCGAAGATAAACTCGCCCTTGCCGCCGAGCCTCGCCTGCGCAAGCTGGGGATCGAGCGCAGCTTCAGGCTCGAGCTTGAAGAAGCCGCCGCGCTTCCCCGCCGCGGCGTTGGCTGTGTTGAACGCGAGCAATGCGCTGGCTGCGCCGCAAGCCGAAACGAGGAAGTCGCGGCGGCTAAGGCCCCGGCGCTTCGCGTTTTGGGTCGCCATCTCGTGCGCCAGGCGGTTGCCGGCGCGGTTGGCCGGCGAGAGCGCAACAGGCGCGAATTCCCCGTTCGAAGTCGTATCCAGCTTGATCGGCAGCCGCCGCCCTTCGGGATCAACCCTGTGTTTCATCGCAATCAGTCACAATTACGCTCGCGTTTTTATTTGTATTCCTCTTGGTTCAACAACTCAAGCCTGGCATCGAGCCCTGCCAGGCGGTCAAGCACATTCGCCACGGTGCTTTGAGCAACTCGGGAGACTTTGCAGAAGATGCCAAGTCGATAGAAACAAACTTGGCGGAGCTAAAGACCCGTGCTTGAGAAATGGATTTCCGAGCAGCGTTTCTTGATCTCGACAAGGGTACGGATTGCAGTGCCTTCAAAAGCGGCGCGATTCTGCCCTGCGGTCTCTTCAGCTTTTCTCCTCTTTGTTGTAGACTGCCTTCTATCGTCGAATGGGTCCATAAGAACACCTCTCCTCTTAGGTGGATCAGGAGCTAATCGATATGAAATCTGAAGAAACCTGCCACCCGAATGCGCGCACGCGGATAGGAATTGTCGTCGGAGGCGGTCCCGCCCCGGGAATCAATGGCACGATCAGCGCCATAACGTTGGAGGCGTGCAACCGCGGCTATGAAGTCGTTGGAATTGTCGACGGGTTTTCTTGGCTGATGGCGGGGAAAACCGACCACATTCGCATGCTCGGCTATGCTGATGTGTCGCGGATTCACTTTCAGGGAGGATCGATCCTCAACACTTCGCGCGCCAATCCGACCAAGAAGCCTGACGACCTGAAGCGCGTCCTGGCAGGTCTGGAGAGCCTTGGGATAGGCTACCTGGCGACCGTCGGCGGTGACGACACGATGTTCGCCGCAAGCCGGGTGGCGAAGCATTCAGCCGGAACCATAAGGGTTTGCCACGTACCCAAAACCATCGACAATGATCTTCCGCTGCCTGGAGAGATCCCCACGTTTGGTTTTGAGACCGCGCGCCAGTTGGGTTTTGAGTTGGTGCACAACCTGATGGAAGATTCGCGCACGACGGGCCGCTGGTATTTTGTCGTGGTCATGGGCCGCTCCGCCGGACATCTGGCGTTGGGCATCGGCAAAGCGGTGGGCGCGACATTGACGGTGATTCCTGAAGAATTTGCCGGCGCGGTTCACCTGCAATCGGTGTGCGACATTCTTGAGGGGGCGATTTTGAAGCGGCAAGCCCTGGGCCGGACGGACGGCGTGGCTTTGATCGCCGAAGGGGTCTTGGAAAAAACCCCCCAGGACGAGCTCACCGGAATCGAAGGCGTACGCATCATGCATGATGCCTACGGGCACTTGCGTTTGGCCGAGCTCGACCTGGCCTATCTTCTCAAAACCATGGTCGAACGTCGTTTTGCTGATCGTGGCGCGCCCATGGGGATTGTCCACAAGACGATCGGCTATGAAGTTCGATGCGCGCCTCCGATCGCCTTTGATTGCGAATATGTGAGAGCGTTGGGTTATGGAGCGGTGGAGTTTTTGCTGAACCCGCGTCCGGAACACGCTGACCTAAACGGGGTTCTGGTATGTTTGGAAGAGGGCAAAATCCGCTATCTCAAATTCGATGAATTGATGAATCCGCAGACAGGTAAAACCCAAGTGCGCTTAGTAGACATCAGCAAGCCTTCATATAAAGTTGCGCGTGAATACATGATTCGCTTGGAGCGCGAGGACTTTGAGAATGAGGAAAAGTTAAAGGCCTTGGCACGGACCCGGTCGGCGCAAGCGAGTCCCTGCACCCCCGATGACTTTAGGAAGAAGTTCCATTATCTTGTAACCGATTTACGCGGAGCCATTTAAGGAGGAAAGATATCATGGCTAAAAAAGATCTCGAATCGATCGCGCGCGCTCTCGTTGCGAAAGGAAAGGGAATTCTGGCCGCGGATGAGAGCTCTGGAACCATCAAAAGAAGGCTGGAAAGCGTCAAAGTCGAATCCACGGAAGAGAACCGACGCTCTTACCGTGAACTCCTATTCACTACACCCGGCGTGGAAGAGTTCATCAGCGGAGTGATTCTTTATGATGAGACTCTACGGCAGTCCGCAAAGAGCGGCAAACCTTTTCCTGAGCTGCTTGCGAGCAAGGGGATTCTTCCAGGAATCAAAGTCGACAAGGGCCCTGTGGACCTTCCTGGATTTCCCGGAGAAGTGGTAACCGAGGGGCTCGATGGCCTGCGGCCGCGGCTTGCGGAATACGTCAAGTTTGGGGCCAAGTTCGCGAAATGGCGCGCGGTGATCGCCATCGGCAACGGGATTCCCACCCAAGGGTGCATCAGCGCCAACGCGCATGCCTTGGCGCGCTACGCCGCGCTGTGCCAGGAGGCGGGGTTGGTGCCGATTGTGGAGCCCGAAGTCTTGATCGACGGCAATCATACGATCGAGCGTTGCGAGGAGGCGACCCAGGCCGCATTGAAGACCGTCTTCGCGGAGCTTTTGAACAACCGTGTGATGCTCGAAGGGATGTTGCTCAAGCCCAACATGGTTTTGTCCGGAAAGGATTGTCCACAGCAGGCCGGCGTCGCCGAAGTCGCCGAGCGAACCCTTGGATGCTTCCGCCGTGTGGTGCCGTCGGCGGTGCCCGGAATCGCCTTTCTCTCCGGCGGCCAATCCGCTGAATCCGCCACGGAACATCTCAACGCGATGAATGCTAGGGGAACCCATCCGTGGGAGATCGCGTTCTCATACGCGCGCGCGTTGCAGGATCCGGTGATGAAGACCTGGAAGGGAGACGCCGCGAATGTAGCCAAAGCCCAGAAGATTTTTTATCACCGCGCGAAATGTAACGGCGCCGCCCGGCTCGGCAAATATTCCAAAGAGATGGAAGCGCAAGCCGCTTAAGTGAAGACAGGCTAATGCAGCTGACGACGGTCAAGATCGAGAAACCGGACGACATTAATTTTATTTTGGGGCAGAGCCATTTCATCAAAACCGTCGAAGATATTCATGAAGCAATGGTCCAAACGGTGCCGGGAATCAAGTTTGGCCTCGCCTTTTGTGAGTCCTCGGGAGAAATGCTCGTGCGTTGGACCGGCACCGACGAGAGCATGATCGAACTCGCCAAGCGTAACGCCGGGGCCCTCTCCGCGGGCCACAGTTTTGTTCTCTTTCTGGGGCGCGGGTTTTTTCCGGTGAATGTGCTCAACCTCGTCAAAATGGTCCCCGAGGTCTGTCACATTTACTGCGCCACCGCCAATCCAGTCGAAGTGGTCATCGCCGAGACCGAACAGGGAAGAGGCATCCTGGGCGTTATCGACGGCGGCAAGACCAAAGGCGTCGAGGATGCTCAGGGCATCGCCTGGCGCAAAGATCTTCTGCGCAAAATCGGATATAAGCTGTAAAGACTCCAGGACAAGCCTGCCTCGTAACCGTCGTCTCGCATGCGCCTTAGCTTTCGGGTCAACGCTGATGCGATACTAGGCTTGGCCCTGGCGAATTGACTCGGCGACAAACACGCGGGGAGAAGGCGCCACGGAAAGTTAGCGTTGGGCTGATGCCGATTTAGCAAATCCTGTTGCGAGAACGGGCTTCGCTGCTATACTCTTCAGAAATGGTTTGAGCCGGGCGATCGAGGGGGCTGGCACAAGACCTAAAAGCATATTTTCATCGCATGACAAATAGCGAGTTAGAAAGGATCGAATTATGTTCAGTCGAATAGCGATTAATGGTTTTGGTCGGATTGGCAGGCTCTGTTTCCGCTCGCTGCTCGAGCGCCACAAAGAGCAGCTCACCGTCGTTGCGATCAATGATCTGGCGGATCTGGAGACCAACGCGCACCTGTTACGTTACGATTCAACCTACGGAAAATTTGCGGGTATAGTGAAGACGGGTGAGGGTGTTCTTGAGGTCGATGGGTGGAAAATCGCCGCGGTGAACCAGAAGGATCTATCTAAACTCCCGTGGAAGGATCTTGGAGTCGATATCGTGATTGAATCCACCGGCGTTTTCACTGACGGAAAGGCCGTGCAGGCGCACTTGAACGCCGGCGCAAAGAAAGTGATCATAACGGCGCCGGCGACGAATGAAGACGTCACCGTGGTTCTCGGGGTCAATGATCAGGCTTACGATGCCAAGAAACACAACATCGTGTCTAACGCGTCCTGCACGACCAATTGCTTAGCTCCGGTTGTGGACGTGCTTCACAAGGAATTCGGCATCGAGCGTGGCTTGATGACGACGACGCATGCTTACACGAACGATCAGCGGATTCTTGACGTCATGCATAGCGACCTCCGGCGCGCGCGGGCGGCGGCGATGAACATCGTTCCCACGTCAACCGGAGCGGCCAAGGCGATCGGTCTGGTGGTGCCGGAACTTCGGGGTAAACTGCACGGTCTTGCCCTGCGAGTTCCGACGGCTACCGTCTCTATCATCGACCTGGTCGCCGACTTTAAACAGGCGGTAGCGGCGGAGGAAATCAACTCCGCCCTGCAAAAGGCCGCGGAAGGCCGCCTCAAAGGAATTCTGGAATACTGTGACAAGCCGCTGGTTTCGAGCGACTTTCGCGGCAACCCCGCTTCTTCCATCGTTGACGCGCTATCGACCGTTGTCTTGGACAAGAAAATGGGAAAAGTGCTCTCATGGTATGATAACGAGTGGGGCTACAGCTGCAGGGTCGCCGATCTCGCGTCCTTCATGGCCAAGCAGAGCTGAAACTACCTCACCTTCGCAACCGGCCCAGGGGAATAGGAGCGATCACCGAGCAGCCCGGCCCTGACATGCGCTGGCTGGCTGCTCCGCCGGTCGCTCTTTCAGCTTTCAGGGATCTCCGTTCTGACGGCCAAGCGATAATCTTCACTGGCGCGCTCCGGCGCGACGCACGGTTGCGCTGAACTCACGCCTTTCGTCTTGCACAAATTCGCCGCTCCGTTTTTTCATCAAATCAAGTTTGCGCGATCCATATCACCGGTCGCTTGTTGAAGGGCTAAGGCCCCTCATGATTATTTCTCACCGGCTGATGATGCGCTGCGACTACCGCTGCGGCCGCGATGCCTTCTATACGGCGCCGGCAGGTTGTATGATTGATAGAGTATCGGTTATCCCGTTTCGCAGCGTCCGGAACAGGGGGGGCGATTATGGAAAAAAGACAGCGAAATTTCTCGATCTGGTATTTTATCGTCACCTTCATCATCATTCTCGCGATTCAACACTACTGGGCCAATTCTCACGTCGAAACGATTACCTACAGCGAATTCAAGTCCTTAGTGAACAAGGCGTTGGTTACGGATGTGGTTGTCGGAGAGCAGACCATCCGGGGTACGCTCAAGGGACAAGGTTTGAAAGACGTGCTGGAGCCGGAAGAGCTAAAGTCATTGGACCAGGAGACACTCCAGGGCAAAAAAGGATATCCGTTTGTTGTAGTTCGAGTCGAAGATCCCAACCTGGCGGCAGAGCTGGAGCAGACCGGGATACCCTTCCGCGGCGAAATTGTCAGCACGTGGTTACCCACGCTCTTGTCTTGGGTCGTCCCGGTGGCCTTGTTTGTTCTCTTGTGGACCTATCTGCTCAAGAGAATGGGTCCAGGGAGCGGTTTAATGCAGATCGGGAAAAGCAAAGCGAAGGTCTACATTGAGAAAAAGACCGGTGTAACGTTCGCGGACGTCGAAGGGGTCGATGAAGCCGAGGAAGAGTTGGTCGAGGTCGTGGAGTTTCTGAAGACGCCGGGCAAGTACCAGCGCCTGGGCGGACGCATTCCCAAGGGAGTGTTACTGATAGGGCCCCCCGGAACCGGCAAAACCCTGCTGGCGCGGGCCGTCGCGGGCGAGGCGGGAGTTCCCTTTTTCAGCATCTCAGGATCCGACTTTGTCGAGATGTTTGTGGGCGTCGGCGCGGCGCGCGTGCGCGATCTGTTTTCCCAGGCGGCGCAGCACGCTCCGAGTATCGTTTTCATCGATGAGCTGGACGCCCTGGGAAAAGCAAGGGGCATGAATGTTCTCTCCGGTCATGACGAACGCGAGCAGACGCTGAATCAACTGCTCGCGGAAATGGACGGATTCGATCCCAACCAGGGTGTGATTATCATGGCGGCGACCAACCGGCCAGAGATTTTAGATCCGGCGTTGTTGCGGCCCGGGCGATTCGATCGCCAGGTTTTAGTGGATCGTCCGGATATCAGGGGTAGGGAAAAGATCCTGCAGATCCACGCCAAGCGGATCAAGCTGGCTTCGTCAGTGGATCTGAGCGCTGTGGCCGCCAAAACTCCAGGATTTGTCGGCGCTGATTTGGCCAACATCGTCAATGAAGCGGCTCTGCTAGCCGCCCGTCGCGGCAAGGAAGCCGTGGGGATGGCGGATTTCGACGAAGCCATCGAGCGCGTCGTTGCCGGCTTGCAAAAGAAGAGCCGCGTAATGAATCCGAGAGAGAAAAAGACCGTGGCTTACCACGAGTCCGGGCATGCTTTGGTTGCAGAACTGGTTCCGGGAGCTGATCCGGTGTCAAAAATTTCCATCATCCCTCGCGGGGTGGCGGCGCTCGGCTACACCCAGCAACTGCCGACGGAGGACCGGTATTTGATGACACGTTCGGAACTTGTGGGGCGGATTAATGTTTTGTTGGGTGGTCGTGTGGCCGAGGAGATGATTTTCGGCGATGTCTCGACCGGCGCCCAGAACGATCTGCAACGGGCCACGGAGATTGCGCGGACAATGGTGACACAGTTTGGCATGAGCGAAGCGCTCGGACTTGTCTCCTTGGAAGGGCCGCGCACGCCCATGTTCTTGCCGGTGCCTACGCACAATGGCAAGGAATACAGCGATGAGACGGCGCGCATGATTGACCAAGAAATCAAAAAAATCCTTTCCGAAGCGCACGCCAAGGTAAGAGGGATTCTTTCCTCTCATCGCGCTCCTTTGGAAGATTTGGCAAAACTACTGCTCGACAAAGAAGTCGTCGAACGCCCCGAAATGCAGGCGATCTTGAAAGCACGAGAGGGCGACAGCGCAAAAAACGAACACGCCGAGGCCGAGCGCGCAGCCGTAGAGAAATGAGCCGTAGCAACCTTAAAGCAAAGCGCTTTAGAGCACCCTCACTC
>JBOHVR010000035.1:0-8268 GCA_050735755.1 Binatia bacterium | reverse complement strand
CTTCAGGTCGGCGTCGGAGCGGATCGCCTGACGGCGAAAATCGTTGCGTATTTTTTCTAATTGCTGCACTTGCGGAGAAGTGAGACTGAGCTTTTCCCGGTGGTCGAGCATGAATGTAATGAGCGGTCTTTCGCCCCGCAGCGGAGCGAAATCGATGTGATCCCGAAGCCGGCTGCTCCAGTCTTCCAGATGTTGCTTCAGACCTTGCCAAACGCCGCCGGTTTCCTCGTGAAAAGCCGGTGCCGACCGCAGCCATTCAGAACCCTCAACTGGGCGGGCCATCAACCCCCAAACGCAAAGCAAAAACAGCATCATTCGCGTGCCCATATTCGCCTCCTCTTTTAAAACGCACCCTAAAGTTACCCTTAGGTCCGGCGCAGTGCAACCGCTGCAAGCCTAGCATGGGTCCCTCCGCGCCGGCTCATGAGTCTCATGGACACCAAATCTTCGCTCGCCTTTCGCCGGCTCATCAAAAAAGATTTGAGCGCCAGAACTCGGAGCAACACGGTTCCTCCGGGCGCGTTCCAGGCAACCGACTACGAGCCGGTCTTGTCCACTAGATAACCAAGGAGCGGCGTAACGAAATAGCTCGCAGTGAGTTGACGGAGATCACAAAGCCAAGCGCGGCTCCCGTGCGCGCCGTCCGGCACCTGTGCCAGACGCGGATTAGAAGTGATACAGCATCCAGTAAACCGTGACCCCGGTCACTGAAACGTAAAGCCAGAGCGGCAGTGTCCAGCGCGCAAGACGGCGGTGCTGGTTGAAACTTCCTTTCAAGGCGCGCGCCAATGTAACCAAAACCATGGGAACAATCGCAGCGGCTAGAACGATGTGCGAGAGCAACAGTGAATAGTAAACGGGGCGTATCCATCCTCTGCCCTGAAACGCCACCGACCCGACATGATAATGATAAAGAATGTAAGAGATCAGAAACAGAGTCGACGCGGAGAAGGCGATCAGCATGCACGCCTTGTGCCTGCGGGTTTGCTTTTTCTTAATGAAAATAAATCCCAGAATCAGAAACACGGCGCTCACGCTGTTGAGCGCCGCGTTAACGCTGGCCAGATCAGAAAAGGAAAACAACGACGACGTCAGGCGATGTCGGGAATGAGCATCAAGATCAAGAAAACACAAAGGATAAACGGCGTGAGCGCGATGATGCCCAAAGTTAACCGTTCGAATTTAAGGTGCATGAAATACATCGCCACGAGCAAAGCCTTGTAACAGGCGAGCGTGACGAGCAGGACGGCAATGACGATCTTCGCGATCGGTAAGTAGATCACTCCGACCTCAATGACGGTGAGAACGAAAAGATAAAACCAGATCTTCCAGTAGTTGGGGCTTGCGTGTGTGTCAGCCATTCCCTTCCTCCTGCTATAGGAGATAAATAAACGTAAAAACCATGATCCAGACGAGATCGACGAAGTGCCAGTAAAGACCGGAGACTTCCACGACATTATAGGTCCAACCGAGTCCCAATGCGTTTGTGGGCCTGGATACGACGGAAAGCATCACGAGCAGATAGATGACGCCTCCGGTGACGTGCATGCCATGGAAGCCGGTGATGACAAAAAAGGTGGTTCCAAACAGTGAAGAACCCCAAGGGTTACCGCCGATCGTTAATCCCTCGTGAATGAGATGCGTCCATTCGTAGGCTTGGAGCCCGAGGAAGCCTGCGCCGCCAACAATCGTCAAAAGCAAGTATTTCTTCGCCGTGCTTCTCTGATTGTTCTTCACTGCCTCGAGCCCCTTGACCATCGTCACGCTCGAGCAGATCAAGAGGAAAGTCATAAAGGCTGTAAGCCCGATTCCCAGGACATTTGAGGGCAAAGGCCAATTGGAGCTCGAATGGCGCAGGAGCCCGTAACCCAGCAGTAGAACGCCGAACGACATCGCGTCGCCTGCCAGAAAAACCCACATGCCGAGCTTGCCCCAACTCTCGGGAGTCAGGGGAGTCTCGGCCGGCTCAACCGCATGATGCATAACCGCCGCTTCACTCATCTTTCATTCTCCCTCTGTGTCGAGTTCCAATTTAGATAAGGTTTCTCTTTTGGTGCACTGTCAGTTTGCGCCGTGCCCGTGCAGCGGTGCTGATAGTAGATCCAACCACCGATGGCGCCGAATATGGCATAGGGAGTCGCCATCATGAATAATACGCTCCAGTTGAAAGCATCGGTAACCGGATCGTTTCCCGAGCTGCCAACGCAAACCGCGCACGCATGGAGCACAGCCGGCGCGAGCAACAAGGCCGATAAGAATAACCCTCCGCCATAAACGAATAACTTGACCGACGTTCCTATCGCTCTCATCGATCCCAATTTTGCCCGTCTCTCACAAGAGGTAAACCAACCCGTACAAGACCGGCCACAAACCAACGACAAAACTCCAGTACAAAACACAGATTTCCACCTCGGTTCTCCGCCGGGGCGATAAGATTCCCGACTTTGTTTGGGCTACGACAATGGCCAGCCAAATCACGGCTCCAAGCACGTGAGCGGCATGAAGACCAATCAGAGTATAAAACGTTGCCCCATAAACTCCGCTCGCCAAGGTCAGCCCAAACTGAACCAGGCGAATCCACTCGTAACCCTGCACGGCCAGAAAAACAACTCCAAGAAGCGCCGCGGCAAAGAGTCCCCGGCTGACTTCGAATACGGAGCCCGAGCGAAGTAATTTTACGGCCCGCCTCGCGCTCCAGCCGCTAAGCAAAAGAATCAGAGTGTTGACACCGGTGACAATAACCGGCAGACGCGGCTGGAAAGGCGGCGGCCAAATCCCGCTTCCCAGCCGAAAAACCAGAAAGGCGCCGATGAGGCCGGCAAATAACATGCTTTCAGCGGCAATAAACATCAATAAGCCCAGCCGGGCATTGCTAATCGCGGGACTTGGATAGGAGGGAAAGGAAGGCGGCGTGCCGCCACGAGCCGGCAGATCAACAGCCGTCTCTGCCGTTTCATCCAGAATCTTCCGCGCGGTTGCTTCCTGCGTCATGGCGATTCCCCGCTGATTTCCTCAGTAAATAATAATAAAGACAATCACGGCGCCAATGTAAAGCGCCGCTCCCAATGCCAGAATAAGCCCAAAACGTCGAATCTGCTGCGGCGGGCTTTGCGTCATCATCCTATTACCCGAAGATGGCTGTCCAGCGCCATCACGACAAGAAGCACGGGAAGATAGACCAGAGAGGCCCACAAAAGCCTGCGCGCGGCGGCGACCGATTGGCTGATCGCAAGCCGGATGCTGTACGCCAGGAACGCGCCTCCCAGAAAGAGCGCTGTGAAAAAATAGACCGTGCCAACCAGACCCAAAAGCGTCGGCAGAAGGCTCACGACAAGCAGAGCAAGGCAGTGGCTCACCGTCTGCCGTCCCGTGCTCGCGCCATCCGGTTCCACGACAGGGAGGAAGCGAATGCCCGCCCGCTCAAAGTCAGCGCGGTACAAAGTTGCGATTGCCAAGGTGTGCGGTACCTGCCAGAGGAAAAGAATCCCAAACAGCACCCAAGCTTCAATTTCCAAACTTCCCGCAGCCGCGACCCAACCAATAACCGGAGGCAAAGCGCCGGGAATGGCCCCAATGGGTCCGCAGAGAGAACTTTTTTGCTTCAGCGGCGTATAGCAACAAAGGTAGCTCACTGTGATGAGCGCCGTTACGGCCGCGCTCAAGGCATTGACGGACCAAACTAGCAAACCCAAACCAGCGATCGTCATCAACAGACCAAATATCAACGCTTCTACAGGCTTGATCCGGCCGTCCGGCAGCGGCCGGTGGCGCGTCCTTTCCATCCGCGCGTCGATGTTGCGCTCCACGAGCTGGTTGAGCGCCAATGTTCCGCCCGCAGCCAGCGCGGTGCCGGCAAGCGTCTTCAGGAACAAAACGTAATTCGCCGCCTGCTTGGAGCCAAGATAGAAACCCACGGCGGTCGTGATAAGAACCATGAGGACAACGCGTGGCTTCGTGAGCTCAAAATAATCAAGCGCTCTTTTGGTACTGTGCGCAAAGGGGAGTTCTACGGCGGCAGTTTTGAAGCTCATGCTCTCGCGTGCTCCGCGACTACTGTCGTGCCCCGCGGCTTCTCGGCCGGCGCCAGCAAGCGGAAAGACCACAGCGTTACAGAAAGAGCGCTGACCAGGAGAAGCGCCCCCCCGACCACATGGGCCGTGGCGAGGAATTCCAGAACCGGATATGTGATCATCCCGGGATAAAACTTCCCCAGATAAGTGCCCAAGCCGAGGCCTAGTTGCAGCAGCAGAACGATTCCAACGAAAAGACCCCCGCGAGAAAGCTGCCGCTCGGCGCCCTTGAGACTCCCTATACGTTTGAGAAGCAATACCGCATGCACAATGACGAGCGCCGCCAAGATGAGGTGCATTTCCAGTTGTGTGCCCGTATGACGCAAAACCGCTCCAAAGACGATCTGAACATAGATCAGGGCACTCGTCAGGAGTCCTAGTCTTGGAATCTTGCCCATCTCTCGAGACCGGATCAAAAGGGGTTGTTGGTCCCACGCGCGCGAGGTCACCAACGCTAGCGCGGCCATCAAGGCAAAAAAGGCCTGTGCAAGGCAGGCATGAAAAATAGCCAGCGTGTTTTCCACCAGCACAACGCGGAATCCACCGACGACTCCCTGAACAATGACCAGGAAGAGTGCCGCGATTCCAAGCCCTCGGACCCATCTTCTTTTTTCCCAAAACCAAAGCCACAGCGCCAAGATCACCGTTAGAAATCCCACAGCGGCGCCCAACAGGCGGTGGCTGTGTTCATAAAAAACGCCCCCGATCATCCTTGACCACGGGAAAAAGAACATGTTTTCGCCAAACGTCGTCGGCCAATCAGGGACGATCAATCCCACGCCTTTGGTCGTGACCAGACCGCCGATGAAAAGCAAGGGCAGCGTTGCTGCCACGATTAGAACAGCAAGCCGGTGCGACCAGGAGGATTTGCGCTCCCGTGAGAAGCTTCCTGAAGGGAACATGAATCCCTAATGCGCTCGCGCCGCGGCTTCTTGCCCCAGAGAGCGATCCTGGGGCAGCCAGTCTTCTTTCACTTCAGGCGAGCTGTACTCATAAGCGCCGCGGTAAACGACCGGAGTGGCGATGAAGTTGCCGTGCGGCGGTGGCGAAGGCGCGGACCACTCCAGTGTGTTGGCCTGCCAGGGGTTGCTCTCCGCCTTTTTCCCGGCAAACAGGCTCCAGAAAAAGTTCGCAATGAAAGGAATCTGTGACAAACCCAGAATCAGCGCGCTGACGGTAATAAAGACATTCATGTATTGCAGATCGTGCAAAAACTCGTATTGGGTCGGGTTGTAGATCCGGCGCATGTGGCCGCCGACACCGAGGAAATGCATGGGAAAAAACGTCGCGTTGAAAAAGATATACGTTAGGATGAAATGGATTTTTCCAAGTGGCTCATTCATCAGGCGGCCGAACATCTTCGGAAACCAAAAGTACACGGCGGCAAAAAGGGCGAAGATAATGCCGGCCACGACATAATGGAAGTGGGCCACGATGTAGTAGGTGTCGTGAATGAAAATATCGACCGGCGTGGACGCCATGAAAATTCCGCTGAGCCCGCCGATGACGAAGTTCGAGACAAAACCCAGCGCAAACAGCATCGGGCTTGTGAAACGGATCGATCCGCCCCACAACGTCCCTAACCAGTTAAAGGTCTTGATCGCGGAGGGGACGGCAATCACCATTGTCGACATCATAAAGGCGGTGCCCAGAAGCGGGTTCATGCCGCTGATAAACATGTGATGGCCCCAGACGACCCAAGAGAGAAAGGCGATCGCAATCATGGAGAAAGCCATCGCATGATAGCCGAAAATCGGTTTGCGCGAGAAAGTTGACAAGATATCCGAGGTCACTCCCATCGCCGGCAGCACCAAGATATAGACTTCGGGATGACCAAAAAACCAAAACAGATGTTGCCACAGCAGCGGCTGGCCGCCTCCTTCGGGGAGAAAGAAACTGGTTCCGAGAGTGCGGTCAAAAAGCAACATGGCAAGCGCGGATGTTAAGACCGGAAGCGCGAGCAATAGCAAAATCGCGGTAACGAAAAGCGACCAGATCGCCAGCGGCATGCGAAAGTATGTCATCCCCGGCGCACGCATGTTGACGACCGTCGTAATGTAATTAATCGAGCCCATTAGGGACGAAATCCCCAAGATAATGAGACTGATGATCCACAAATTCTGTCCCCACTCGACGCCGGTGTAAGCGGCCTTAGCCGAAAGCGTCGCGTAGGCCGTCCATCCGGCGGCCGCATGCCCGCCCGGAACAAAAAAACCGGCAAGCATCACGATCCCCGCGATCAATCCGACCCAGAACGAAAGCATATTGAGAGTCGGGAAGGCCATATCACGCGCGCCGATCATGAGCGGGATGAGAAAGTTGCCGAAGCCGCCCACCATGATCGGCATCACCACAAAGAAAATCATAATCGTCGCGTGCATCGTAAAAAGCATGTTGTAGGTCGGCGGTGGGATAATGCCATCGTACATGGTCGGCTCGGAGATCCACCGGGTAAAAGGCACCTGGGTTTCCGGCCACGCGAGTTGCCACCGCATCATCATCGCCATCAATCCTCCCAAAACCAACATGCCTAGACCCAGGAAGAGAAACTGGCGGCCGATCATCTTGTGGTCTTTAGAGAAAACGTAAGTGCTCCAGAAGCCCAGCTCGACATGTTCGCCGTGAGCTTGATGTGCCGCTTCAGCTGCTACAGAATCGCTCATCTCCTACCTCTTCTTGCTAAAACGTTGATAACGATTTGACTCACCGCTCGATGCGCGTTACCCGTTGGAAGGCAAATGCGAAGTGTTAAGATTTGGAACTCGTCTCTTTAATCCATTTCTCGTATTCTTCCGGCGTGTCTACGTAGAGCCACCCCTTCATGCCCGAATGGCCAAAGCCGCATAGCTCGGCGCACGGCAGTTCATACTTGCCCGGTTTGGTGGCCTCAAACCATACCAAAATGTCACGCCCCGGCACTGCGTCCTGTTTGAGGCGCAGATTCGGCAGGAAGAAACTGTGGATCACATCTTTGGACTTGAGGATGATGCGCACGACCTTATTGACCGGCACGTGCATGTCGTTTTCGATCAGAACATCGTCCGCTGTTTCCAACTTTCCGTCTGGGCCGGGATAGAGGATCTCCCAATTAAACTGCTTCGCCGTGACGTGCACTTCGAAATCGCTCGGCGGCGCGTGCGCTTTCACCTTGCCCCACGTCGAGACGCTCATAAACGACAACACCACCAGGATCACGGCGGGAATGACCGTCCAGGTAATCTCTAGCGCCGTGTTCCCGTGCGTGTAAGTCGCTCTTCGTCCTTCTCGCTGGCGATACATAATGAGAAAGACGATCATCAAAACCGTCACGATAATGAAAGCGGCGCCGGTGATGTAGTAGATGATGTAAAAGAGAGAGTCGATCTCTCCGCCGTAAGTGGACACGTCTTCTGGCAACCAACGCAACATCCTTTGATCGGCCCCCGAATGAATTGGCTCTAGCTAACACAACTATACCACCATTTCAAGGGAACTTAGGCGATCGGATGGGATCTAAGTCTAAATTTTTCAGAATGAAGCGATTCGGCCTCGCCTGGGCGCTGACGGATCGCGTTGCCGCGCCGCTCGATCAGCTCGCCGCCGGCTCGTCTGCTTCTGAATCTTCGGTCCGCTTCGCGCTCGAATCGCGCGCCTCTTTTTCCGTCCAACGCTTGAGCTTGGCGGCGTAGTCTTGCAAACGTGTTTCCACCCGTCCGTTAATCGAAGTTGCGGGGTAGCGTCCATTCTCATCCCTCAGCCCTGCCGGAATTCCCGTCAACACCTCGATGCCCTCATCAATGGAGCTGGCCGCATAGATATGGAACTTGTCCTCTTGCGCAGCTGCCACCAGATCACGCCGCAGCATCAGATTGCGCAAGTTGGAGCGCGGCACCAATACCCCCTGTTTGCCGGTCAGGCCCTTGATTCTGCAAACGTCAAAGAAGCCTTCGATTTTTTCGTTGATGCCTCCAATCGCCTGGATTTCCCCGTTTTGGTTGACTGAGCCGGTCACGGCGATCTCCTGGTTGATGGGAACTCCCGAGAGACCGGATAAAATCGCATAAAGTTCTGTGGACGACGCGCTGTCGCCATCGACGCCGTCGTAGGATTGCTCAAAGCAGATGCTGATCGAGAGCGAGAGCGGCCGATCCTGCGCATATTTTGATCCCAGGTACCCGCTAAGAATCAAAACCCCTTTGTCATGGGTGCGGCCACTGAG
>JBOHVR010000034.1:0-5151 GCA_050735755.1 Binatia bacterium | reverse complement strand
CCCGAGCCGATAGACCAACCAAATAAGCAGGGGTGGCAAGATTACGTGAAACAACGAAAGGCCGCGCAAATACAGCGGAATCTTTCTGTCAAACATATAGCCGCTCAAACCCATTATGCTTGTGCCTGTGAAAAGGTGCGAGAAGAAACCGATATTCCAAGTCAACTCGAGCACGGCCACTGCCACAGCCATCGTGCTGGCCAAAAAACTACTTTCCAACCACAAGGCCAGCACAGTCAGCAACAGCGCGATATCCGAGAACCACAGAAAATTCGTCGGGCCGTAGTGTGCCCAATATATCGGCACGAGCACACAGACAAAAACCGTATAAACAATTTTGAGCCAGAGTGGAATCACGCATCCATCCGTTGGCCTGGCCTGTCAGTTCACCATTAGGCTTCGAACAGTTATACTCCCCGAACAGACCGAGGCAATAGCCGCGGACACTGCCGCTGGCGGGAGACGGTCAGATATTCACAATAATGGGACGCGGTCTTTGGCGGGTGGTTGTAATGGTCCTAGAGGCTTTAAGCCAGCACGGGATCGGCCGGCGGTTTCCTTTAATTAACTCCAGCGATCTTGAACTGGATTTCCAACGTTGAGCTTGCGGCCACAAGGTCAGCGCACCGTAGACGCTGCTTGACCTGGTGCAAGCGGAGAGAAAACAAGTGACGACCGCCGAAGTTCCGGCCGCCACCGCGCCCAGAAGATTCGCTATTGCTCAGGGGCGCGCCAAGTAGAACGGTCAACGGTCAGTCCCAGTAGACTTGCCTGCCGTGGTGTTCGTGAAGCCGGGTTTCGTAGCCGCGATCGAGGCCTTTCCTGTACTCAGGCGCGTTCCTGATCGCGTCACGAGAAACGTCGGCATAAATTTTGGAGTCCCCCCAGTTCACTTCTCGGATCCATTGAGGGGAGATGACGACCTTCTTTCCGGGCCACCAATTTTTTGTGTCGACGACGATGTAACGAATAGTCCACGTTTGATCTTCAATAATGAAGTCCTCCACGTGACCGATCTCCCCATCCGTCGCCTCGATGTAGTAATTGGTGACTTCTTGGGTGCTGCGGAGATGCTGGTCTTCGTTTCTCTGTCTATCTTTCGCCGCCTCAATTTCGGAGTCCACCGTTCCAGTCTGCGCCGAAGGAGGCGCTATATAGCCGGGATAAGGGATAGGACCCCAAAGATGAGGGCCGTACCAATAGTAAGGATACCCGTAATAGTCGTAGTAGGCGGTTTCGTGTTGGCGCGAAATCGGCTTGTGAGTATCGATGTCCGGGCTCTTCTCGATTTGACTCTTCGTCAGAGCTACCTCCACGATTTTTTTGTTCGGCTCCAGCTTGCCCAGCGATATCGGCGATATCAGCACCCTGCGGCCCACCAGCCATGGCCCGGTATTGGCGACAAGGTATCTGATAGTCCATCCCTCATCGTCGAAATAGAAGTCCTCTACGCTGCCGATATCTCCATCTTTAGCGTCGAGCTTATAGTTTTTTAGCTCGCGCACGTTCATTAGCATGCTACTGTCCCTCCTTTCACCTTTCCGTTTGACTCCTTAACCGCTCATTCTCTTTGCGCAGGCGCTCGATTTCCTGTTCTCTTTCTTCAAGCCTGGCCTGCTCCATCCTCTCTCCACGCGCCATCTGATCGCCGATGTAGTAGCCCGCCAGAGCCCCGATCGGCAGGCCGAAGAGACCACCGGTAACCGCGCTGCCGGCAAAGCTCCCTATGATCGCTCCCCCGGCTCCGCCCGCAAGGGCGCCCGCGCCCGCTGTCTGTTCTCGCTGCGTGACCGGCCTCGATAACGGCGCGCAGCTCGAGCTGACTGCGATCACTGCTCCCAACAAAATCGGTAATGCGTTAGCGCTCTTCATAGGATTGATCTCCTTTCGCGAATTCTAAAGTTGCCGCCTCCACAAGAAGCAGCAATCCGCATGCCAATTCCAGCGTTTCGGGAGACCGTCTTGCTTTTCAGCCGATTGGTAGAGATCTTCAGGTTAGAAAGACAGCTTCAAATCTGCTTGTGTTCGGATTTGAGGACACGATGAATCAGCGGGTGTGTAACAAACGGCACGTAAGCAAAGCGCAGCCGCTTGTTGTGCAGGAGCACGGAATGGGAACCAACGTTCCAGGACTTTGTCCGGGTCCCCTCGATATAGCCATTTCATGCTCTATTTCATTCCCGGTGTGCAAAATGAAGACAATGCGAGGTCTTGAATCTGCAAAAGACGATCCGCGAGTTACTGTGCCGGTCGAATTCGACCGCGATACCGCCACACTCCGCAAAGCTTGCGATCGCTCTATAGCCCCCACGCGTGAACAATCTGCACATTCGCTTGATAGAAACTCCTGAAAGGCTCAGCTCCGCTGGCGATCCTCAGCTGGACCGCGAACGCGCGAGAGATTACATGCCGTATTTACCAGTGAAATATGGCTGAACGCCTGGGGGAAGTTGCCGAGCAATCGTCGGTTTGCGGGGTCATATTCTTCGGCCAACAAGCCGACATCATTGCGCAAATCCAGCAGCCGCTCAAAAATCGCGCGGGCGTCCTCCTGGCGACCCAGCAGCGCGTAATTATCAGCTAGCCAAAAAGTGCAGGCAAGGAAGGCCCCCTCGCCCGGCGGAAGGCCATCGACACGCTCTTTTGTGGGATAGCGATTGACAAAGCCGTCGTTCATCAGTTCGCGCTCGATCGCTTCAACGGTGCCTCGTACGCGCGGGTCGCCCGGCGGCAGAAAACCGACAAGGGGCATCATCAAAAGGCTGGCATCGAGTTCTTTCCCTTCATAGTACTGCACGAAAGTATTTCGGTCGCGGTCAAATCCTCTGCGACACACCTCCTCGTGAATTGCCGCGCGGAGCTTGCGCCAGCGCTCCACCGGACCTTCAAGCCCAAAACGCTCGACTCCCTTCACCATGCGGTCCACCGCCACCCACGCCATTACCTTGGAATGAGTGAAGTGCCGGCGCGGGCCTCGAACTTCCCAAATTCCTTCATCCGGCTCTGTCCAGGCCGACTCCAGGAATTCGGTCAACGCCCGCTCTACGCGCCAGGCGTTTTCGTCCGGGTCTAATCCGGTCCGGCGGGCCAGGTGCATTGCGTCCATCAATTCCCCGTAGACGTCCAACTGAAACTGCTGCCACGCGGCGTTGCCAATGCGCACCGGTGATGAGCCCTCATAGCCCGGCAGCCAATCCAGCTCGAATTCCGTCAGTCTTCGCTCTCCCGCCAAGCCGTACATAATGTTAAGCTGTGACGGTTTGCCCGCCACCGCCCGAAGCAACCACTCCCGCCATGCCGAGGCTTCTTCCGTGTAGCCGCCAAGCATAAATGCATAAAGAGTAAAAGTGGCGTCGCGCACCCAGCAATAGCGATAGTCCCAGTTGCGCACGCCCCCGAGCCGCTCGGGAAGAGACGTGGTTGCAGCAGCCACGATACCGCCTGTCGGCGCATAGATGAGCGCTTTGAGCGTAATCAAAGAGCGCACGACGGCCTCGCGCCAGCGTCCCTCGTAAGTGCAGCGGCTCGACCATTCTCGCCACCATTTTTCCGTGTGAGAGATCGTCGCCTCTGGGTCGATGGCCGGAGGTGTCGGCTCATGGGAGCGATGCCACATCAGCACAAACGGAACCCGCTGTCCTTCGGACACGGTGAAGTCGGCTACTGTCGTAAGGTTCTCGCCGCGCAAAGTTACCGGCGTCCGCAGCACTAGGGTATCCGGGCCCGCGACTGCTCGAATCCCGTTCTCGATATGGCGGACCCAAGGAATAATGGAGCCGTAGTCAAAGCGTATGACGAGTTGCATGCGCATGCGGACTTGGCCGCGCATGCCCGCCACCACTCGGACCAGATCCAGTTCGCCACTGCGCGGGGCCATGCAATCGATCAAAGTCACCGCGCCATCGTCGCTTTCGTAATCAGTTTCAAGTATCAGTGTGCCTTCGCGATAGCGGCGCTGGATATGGCGAATTTTGCCTGCCGGAGCGAGCAGCCAGCGGCCGTGCTCCTCGGTGCCTAAGAGCGCCGCGAAGCAGGCGCCGGAATCAAAGCGCGGAAAGCACAGCCAGTCAATCGAACCGTCACGGGCCACTAAAGCGGCCGTGTGGCAGTCGCCGATCAGGGCATAATCTTCAATGGGTGATGGCATAATCGTTCCCGCCATTCCTTAGTTAATGGTAAACGCGCGCGGTTCTTCATCGACCGAATGGAAAACAGAGTGCGCGCGTTGGATCGCGCGGCGGGTCTTGATTGCGTTTCGAACCAGGATCAGCCCCGGTCCTCAGGAGCACGCAGCGCTAAGAACATGCTGTTTCCGGAACGTCGAACCAAGAGCAGCAGATTGGCGCCAGGCTTGATCTCATCTACGGCTTTGCGCAACTCGCCAATACTGCCTATTCCCTTTCGATTCACTTCAAGGATGACGTCGCCGCGGCGAAGCCCGGCCTCCGCAGCGACGCTTTGCGGTTGAACCGAAGTGATCACGACTCCCTCGGCCCGTTCCAATCCAAGGCTCTGCGCGATTTCGGGCGTCACTTTTTGGACCGTGAGGCCGAGCCTTCCTGTCTGCGGGCCGGAGGCAACCACCTCCTCCTCTTTCAGCTCACCGATCTTCACGGTAATCGGCACCCTCCCGTTGTCGCGCAGAACCGTTACTTGGGCGATTTTGCCGAGATCGGTTCGGGCAACCAAAATAGGCAACTGGTTGGCATTCTCGATCTGTTGTCCCTCGAATTCGACAATGACATCGCCGGTCTCGATTCCCGCTTGATCCGCCGGACTGCCCTGGGCAACATTGGCGACGAGAGCGCCGCGCTCTCTCTCCAATCCCAGCGCCTTGGCAATTTGTGGCGTCACTCTTTGAATCGTCACTCCGAGCCAGCCGCGAGTCACTTTGCCTTTCTCAATAAGTTGGGGCACGATTTCCTTGGCCAGATCGATCGGAATGGCGAAACCGATCCCTAGATTGCCTCCGGTCCGGCTGAAGATTGCGGTGTTAATCGCGACGACTTCGCCGCGCAAATTAATGAGCGGTCCACCGGAATTTCCCGGGTTGATGGAGGCGTCGGTCTGAATAAAATTGTCGTATGGACCCGCTCCGATATGGCGGCCTTTGGCGCTCACAATTCCAACCGTGACGGTATTATCCAGCCC
>JBOHVR010000033.1:0-3989 GCA_050735755.1 Binatia bacterium | reverse complement strand
ATTCGGTCGGCGAAAATCTGGGACGATTTCGACAAACTCGGAATCCCTGGCGTCCAGGGTGTCTATTGTCATCCGGCGGGGGCCGGCGGATTCGGCATGACCGTCATCAGCATCGAGCAACGGTATGCCGGTCATGCGGCTCAGGCGCTCGCGCTCGCAGCGCAAGTTCCCGGCGGCGCCTACTACACGAAGTGGATCATTGCCGTCGATGAAGATGTCGATCCGACGGATATGAACCAAGTCATATGGGCCATGAGCAGCCGGTGCAACCCGATCGAGGACATCGACCTGTTGCGTAATACCTGGAGCACCTGGCTTGATCCCACGCAAAACCCACCGGAAGAGCGCCCCTACGGGTCTAAGGCGTTAATCAATGCGTGTAAAGAACACCGCTATCTCCCGGTCTTTTCCAAGCGCACAGCGCTGCGCAAGGAGATCTACGACCAGGTGGCTCAACGGTGGCGAGCGCTCGGGCTTCCCGGAGAAGCCCCGTCTGTCTGCGCTTTTGAGCAGGAAAGCAAAGTCGTTTACCACGAAGTGGGGGGATTCGAGCCGGGCAAACAGCCCGGCGGAGCGAAGAACAGTTAACGAGGGGTGAGGCAGGAGCTAAGAAAAGAAACCGGAAGGCGGGTGAAGCCTTCCGGTGCTGAACGACCCGTTGATTACCGATTGGGAACGAAGCCTAACGGATGGCGTCTTCGCCTTTTTCGCTTGTCCTGATCCGGATCGTCTCATCGACCGGTGAGACGAAAATCTTGCCGTCGCCAATTTTTCCCGTTTGCGCCGATTCGAGGATGGTCTGAACAATCTTAGGGGTCATCTCATCGGTGGCCAAGATCTCTATTTTTACCTTGGGAAGGAAGTCGACGGTATACTCGGCCCCGCGGTAGAGTTCGGTATGGCCCTTTTGCCGCCCAAAGCCTTTGACTTCGCTGACAGTCATGCCTGAGATTCCAATGGAGGTGAGCTTCTGCTTGACCTCATCGAGCTTGAAAGGCTTGATCACAGCCTCGATCTTTTTCATTCTGTCCTCCTTTTGGAAACGTTAGTCTCGTCTAAACATAGCTACCACCTTAGATGTCGAAGTAAAGGGCGAATTCGTGGGGATGAGGTCTGAGCCTGATAGCGTCAACTTCCTTCTTGCGTTTGTAGTCCAGCCAGGTCTCGATGACGTCCTTGGTAAACACGTCTCCCTGGAGCAAGAATTGGTGGTCCTTTTCCAGAGCATCCAGCGCCTGGTCCAGAGATCCGGGCATCGACTTGACCTTTGCTGCCTCTTCCGGCTCCAATTCATACAAGTCTTTGTCGATGGGCTTGGGCGGTTCGATTTTGTTCCTAACTCCGTCGAGCCCGGCCATCAGCATCGCGGGGAATGCAAAATAAGGGTTGCAGCTCGGATCCGGCGTGCGGAATTCCAAGCGTTTGGCTTTTTCGCTTGTGGAATACATCGGAATGCGAACGCATGCGCTGCGGTTACGAGCAGAGTATACGAGGTTGATCGGAGCTTCGTAACCGGGAACCAGCCGGCGATAGGAATTGGTTGTAGGTGCGATAAAACCGCAGAGCGCATGGGCGTGCTTGATCAATCCGCCAATGTAGTGGCGCGCCATGTCACTGATCAACCCATAACCCTTCTTGTCATAAAAAAGGTTCTTGCCGCCTTTCCACAAGCTTTGGTGGGTGTGCATACCCGAGCCGTTGTCCTGAAAAAGCGGCTTGGGCATCACGGTAACTACCTTGCCACGCTGACGGGCCGTGTTCTTTACCACGTATTTGTACAGCAACACCTGGTCGGCCATTTTCGTAAGCGTGTTGTACCTCATGTCGATCTCGGTCTGGCCGGCGGTTCCCACTTCGTGATGGTGCACTTCGATCTTGATGCCGCATCTTTCCAGATTCTTTACCATTTCAGAGCGCAAGTCCTGGTACTGGTCCATCGGCGGCACGGGGAAATAGCCTTCCTTATACCGAATCTTATAACCCAGGTTCGGCTTGTCCCCGTTGCCGGAGTTCCAAAACCCTTCTTCGGAATCGATGTAGTAATAACCATGGTTGTAGCTCTGACTAAAACGGATGCTATCAAATATGAAAAACTCGATCTCCGGGCCCCAATAGCTGGTATCGGCGATCCCGGTTGACTTTAGGTATCTCTCCGCTTTCTGAGCGACGTAGCGAGGATCTCTCGTGTAAGACTCCCGCGTGACGGCATCAATAACATTGCAAATAAGACTGAGCGTCGGGTGCTCGGTAAAGGGGTCCATCATGGCGGTTTCCGGATCTGGGATCAGCAACATGTCCGATTCATTAATGCTCTGGAATCCGCGGATGCTGGACCCGTCAAATCCGATCCCGTCCTCAAACAGATCCGCGTTCAGCTCGCCGGCTGGAATGGAAAAATGCTGCCACAAACCCGGAACATCGACGAATTTGAAATCGACAATTTCAGCCTTGTTCTTTTTAACCAGGTCTAACACCTCTTTCGCGGTCATTTTTGCTCCTCTCTTTTATTGTCAAATTGGTTTTCGAATTGTCCTGTTATCACACTATCAGAACCGAGGCTAGCGCCGGCCGCATTCCTACAACGCGTATCCTTTTTCGTTGTGCTGGCTTAAGTCCAAACCCATATGCTCATCTTCTTCGGAGACCCGAAGGCCCATAGTTGCCTTTAGTATAGAGAGAAAGATGAAGGTGCCAACAATAGCAAAAACCCAGGTTGCTACCACCGCTATAAATTGAATGCCAAGCTGCCCCGGATTGCCGAAGAAGAGCCCGTCTGCGCCTGCAGGGTTGATGGCCTTGGAGGCGAAAAGTCCTGTCGCTAGCGCCCCCCAGGTTCCACCTACACCATGAACGCCGACCACGTCTAACGAATCGTCATAACCAAGCTTTGGTTTCAGGCTGCATGCAATCGAACAAAACACTCCGCCGCCGATTCCAATCCAAATTGCCGATATCGGACCCACGAACCCTGACGCCGGCGTAATGGCAACCAAGCCTGCTACCGCGCCGCTTGCCGCTCCTAAGCAAGTCGGTTTGCCCCTGAATAGCCAATCCATCGCCATCCAGGAAATGGTGGCAGCTGCGGTCGCAACATGAGTTACAACGAAAGCGCTTGTGGCCAGGCCATCAGCCGCAAGCGCGCTTCCGGCGTTAAAACCAAACCATCCCACCCACAGTAAAGAAGCACCAATGACGCTGAAGGGGAGATTATGTGGAGGCATCGCTTCTGTCCCGTACCCTATGCGCCGGCCACACATCAAGGCGGCGACGAGGGCAGAAACCCCGGAGCTGATGTGAACAACGGTGCCGCCGGCAAAATCCAAAGCTCCCATGACCCGCATCCAGCCCCCAACTCCCCATACCCAGTGCGCAAGCGGGTCGTAAACGAACGTTGCCCAAAGAAGGATGAAAACAATAAACGTGCTGAACTTGATACGTTCAGCAAACGCTCCGGTAATCAGCGCGGGCGTGATAATGGCGAACATCATCTGAAAAATCATGAAGGCCAGATGTGGAATCGTCGCGGCGTAGTCGGGATTAGGCTCCGGCCCGACCCCGTTCAGACCAAACCAGGCAAGGCTGCCAAACCACCCTCCTACATCAGGCCCGAAGGAAATCGAGTAACCCCAGAGCACCCACTGAATACTGATTAGTGCGACGATAATAAAGCTGTGCATGATGGTGCCGAGGATATTCTTGCCGCGCACTAGCCCGCCGTAAAAAAGAAATAGCCCGGGAATGGTCATCATAAGGACGAGCGCCGAAGAAGTTAACATCCAAGCGGTATCGCCTTTGTCAAGCTTTGGTTGAGGAGGAGCAGGAGCGGCAGGAGCTGTAACTCCCGGCGCCGATGCGGCGGATGGAGATTGAGGCGACTCCTCAGCGAAGATCGAAGGGCCGGAAAGTAAAATTGTGATTCCAAGAGAAAAGCACAAAAAAAAGGTCCAGAAGGGTTTGCCCCTCAAAACATTGATGCGTCGTTGCATGAC
>JBOHVR010000032.1:0-3533 GCA_050735755.1 Binatia bacterium | reverse complement strand
CAGCCAGCGCATGGCGATCAGTTGCATCCAGGTGCCGATCAACGACACCGCTTGTCCGAAGAAAAACAGGCGAAAATTTCGCGAGCGTAAGGCGCGCACGAGGAACTTGAGACCTTTTGTTTCGCTGGGCATGGAGTTTGCGCTAGTTTGAACCTTAATTCGAACGATTGATGGAATGGTCGAGAAGGTCGCTGCCGATGCGGCGCGACACGCGGATCCCGTTATGCCGTTAGAGGCGTGATCTTCTCATCTTCTGTTGAGATAAGGAGGGCTCCGGCTAGTTTTACCTTGCCTGCCGTGTCGATGCCATGTTAAAAGCCCTTCGTGCCGAACACCCGGTCAGCAAGTAACGTAAAAAGGGCGAAAGTGAAAATCAACGGACCGCAAGGCCATTTCACCGCCGTGAATGAGGGGAGCTCGACCGAGTTGCGGCGAATGGAAATAGAATCACTCGGGGAAAAGGAAAAGGGAACATTATAATTTTTTAGAACTCTTTTCAATTCGCCCGGTTGAGAACCGCGACAAGCCAGCCGCGCGGGTGAAGTCCCTGAACGGCTTTGATGGCTGAGAAAATTGTCGCGCCCCGACGTTGTTGCTCAGGAAAATCGCTGAAGCGCTGAAACCCGCCCGCGAACAATTTTGCGCGACTACCGGGAACCTTGACGCTGGCCCGGCAAGAGACAGAGCACCAAATCTCCGTTCAATTTTTGGCGAGCCAAATAGGTCGAGAGCGGCAATAGATCAGCCCCCGTCTGCAGACCGTGGGAATAGTTCTGATGGGGGTTTGTGAATATCCCTGAGACGCTGCGGGCCGATCGCTTAGTAGCTGCAAAACCCGGACCGTTTCCCCCGGGGAAAATTTGACAGTCAGGCGCCAGGGAGCGCCATCGTGAAGGCAACCAATTATGAAACAAATAGAGTCACACAACCCGCGCGTAAGCCGGTTCGACCTGTTCCTCACATTCTCGCGGGTTAGCCTGTCCAGCTTCGGCGGCGCGATATTCTGGGCACGGCGCGGACTAGTCGAGCGACAAGGTTGGCTTACGGAGCGGGAGTTTGTCGACTTGTTGACGCTCGGGCAGCTCCTGCCCGGGCCGAACGTTCTCAATCTTACAGTGATGGTCGGTTATCGATTCGCCGGCTGGACGGGCGCTGCCGCGGCCGTCGCCGGGTTCTTGGGCTGGCCGTGCCTGGTGGCTATCGGCATGGGCGTCCTGTACCAGCACTACGGCGCGCTGCCGCTTGTGCAGCGCGCGCTCGCCGGCATGTCCACCGTGGCGGCGGGACTGCTGCTCGCCACGGTAATCAAGTTGGCGATGGTATTGCCGCGGCACTGGCGGCCGTGGCTCTTCGGTATGCTGGCCTTTGTCGGTGTCGGCGTCATGCGCTGGCCGCTCCTGTGGATCATGGGCGCCCTGGCGCCCTTTGCCGTCGCCGCGGCCTGGAAGGAAAAGGAGTGATGGACCGCCTCGACCTCGGCGCGCTATTTCTGCATTTCTTGGTTCTCTGGTTCGTGGCGGTCGGCGGTCCCTCGGCGATCCTACCGGACATCCACCGTTATGTGGTGGAGGTGCATCACCTGTTGACGAGCGCGCAGTTCGCCGAGATCTATGCGTTGGCGCAGGTGGCGCCCGGCCCTAACGTCATGTACGTCACCCTTATCGGCTGGCATCTGGCGGGGTGGGCGGGCGTAGCCGCGACCACCATCCCGCTGCTCGTACCGGCTACCACTCTTACGCTCCTTGTCGGGCATTTGAACGAGCGCTATCCCAACGCTCCGCTCGGCCGCGCCATCCGCCGCGGCCTGACACCGATTACAATCGGACTGATGTTCGCGAGCGCGACGATCCTGATGCGCGCGGTGAGCCACGACTGGCGCGGCTACGCGATCACGCTGCTCACGGTCGCCGTGGTCCTGCGCCAGCCATGGAACCCGCTGTGGCTGCTCGCCGCCGGCGCGCTCGCGGGCATAGTCGGGCTTGTCTGAGCACCGGCCGCGGCACGTCACTGGATAGACGACTGCGGGGGTTGCGTTCCCGGGTCATCGCGATGGACTAGGCTATGGGCTTGTTGATCTGAACTTTTGCCGGGTTGTGGGTCTCATCAACGAAGAGGACAGCATCGGCGCGGTGGGGCATTTCAGCGAGGATGTGCCGGGTGAGACGTTCGTAGTGCATGACAAAGCGATTGATTTCGGAATCCGACATGATCCTGAGATCGGTCTTGTCGATGCCTTCTTCAGCGGCTTTCTGGGCCAACTTTCTTTCCTGTAAGCGTCGCCACACGAAAACTTTCTCCATGCCTTGCACTTTGAGCATGAGAAGAACATCGAGCAGAGAAAACAATTTCTGATAATCTCGGGCGAGAATCTGGTTGACGGTTTTGCGCCAAGCGCCATCGGGGTCCTCGGTTTTTTCCAGTTCGTTTATAGGTGTCACCAAAGCGTCCGTGGGTTGGGGAAGCGCGCCGACGCACCAGCCTTCGAAAATAATGATATCGACCGGCCCGGTGATCGTTGGCCATGTTTGCTGTGGCCGCCGATCGTCTCTCGCCTTGTCAAAAACGGGAATCGAAGTCGATTGGCCCGCGCGCTGGCCTTTCAATCTTTCAATCGTGTCGATTCCCAGTTGCGCGTCGTGAGTTCCCGGCACGCCGCGCGTCGCGAAAAGAGGATGAACGTTCTGCGCCATCGCTTGTCGTTCAGCTTTGGTTTTATACAGATCATCCAAAGAAAAGGTGACAACTCGCCGCGTAAATGCTTGTTCGAGCGCCAGCCGCAGGAGAGCGCAAACCGTGGACTTGCCTGAGCCCTGCGCGCCACAGAGACCGACGACCAGGCTTTGTTTGTGCTCTTTGTAGCGCCGCTCTAACCATGCTCCCAGGGGGAGATACAAAGGACCAAGCAAAGGAGCCAGATCTTCTTGGATCTCCATTTGCTGGCAGAGCTTGGCGAATGAATCGTGACAGCGAAGGCGGAGAGCGGTTAGCCTGGCTGGAGTTAAGAATAGCTGATTTTTCGGCCACACCATGGGAAATCTGGCACTAAAGGGCACAGGGATACGGCGCGCGATAAGCGCGTCGATGCGCCAAAACCTGTCGCGCACTGAGGCGATCATTGTGTTTAGCACAGCGCCCTTGGAGAGAGCAAAACTTGTCCCGTAAAATCATCGAGTTTTTGGTCATTTGTTGGCTGCGGTAACCTGTCACGGATGGACGTGAGCGTGATCGGGAAGTGGGCCTTGGACCGGCGCGGGGGTGCGGGAACGTGAATTGCTTTCGTCCATAATCAGTCATAGGATAGGCCTCGTAAGCCTGGGAAAGGAGGGAACCATGGTTAATGAGATTTTGAGCATGAGCATGAAGGAAACGGGGTCAGTCATTTTATCGTCGACAGTGGCACTCTCGGGCCTCCGGCAGGCGACATGGGGGGCCGGCGCCGCGATCTTTTTGCCAATGGCCCGAAGGACTTGCAGGAATACATCCGCTTTCACTGGGGCAAGCTGTCCGTGAGCACGGCGAATATCACGGACGAC
>JBOHVR010000031.1:0-4971 GCA_050735755.1 Binatia bacterium | reverse complement strand
CCCATGAAAAAATTGAAAAACGGAACCTTTACGGCCACAGCCACTTTGGCCAGCGGTAAAGAATATCAGTTCCGTTACTTACTGGACGGCACGATTTGGGAGAACGACTGGAGCGCCGACAGGTACGTGGCCAATAGGTTCGGCGGCGACAACTCCGTTGTGGTCATCTAGGAGCGACGCGCTGCTTGCAGCACTGCTCTCTTACGGCAATCGAGCCTTTCCTGAGAGCGCCACAATCAGGCAGCCTTTTTCATGAGCCTGAGTGTTTTTCGCAGGGCTGCTCCCTTTCCCTTGATCAGATTAAACCAACGGGATCTCTCCTCCTCGGGTCTGTCTAACCACCCCAGCGGGAAAACGTCGCCATTATTGCAAGCCGAGCACTTGCCATGAGGAGCTCCGTCAAGGACTTCATTACACGAATAGCAAAGATAAGCTTGAGAAATCTTCATATTCCCTCCAATCTGTCGTTTTTGCCTCCGTGGCACTTCATTATCTATCTTGCGGATGACTCTTGTGAATTTCAATAGGGATTCGGACAGGGGCCTTGGATGCAAATGTTTTTGGGTTACCTGATGGAGCCCGAGGATTCTCTCAAGCTTGTTCACGTTGGTCCCGTCGAGTGGTTGCAGTTTCATCGCGGTTGTCGCCAAAGCGTGCCCAAATATACTAGAGATAGGTCGGAAAGGCATACTCGACTAATTCTGACTTCAACTGAAGGAAAAATCCTCCTACTAAGCGGGAGGATTTAAACGAATACTCAGGAAAGTCTGTGAGTTACCGCTCTATTGTGTGAAGTCTCACCTGGCATATGCTTTGCGTCTCAACTTCTCCCGTAGTCTTATCGAGATGCGCCCGCTCATGATCGTCGAAAACGTCGCGTTACGCGATAGGATAAAGATTTTTCGTGACCGAACCCATGCGGGAGAAGTTCTGTCCGCTATGCTGGAAGCATACCGAGATAGCAGCGCGGTGGTGATGGGACTTCCTGGTGGCGGTTTACCTGTAGCCGCTACGGTCGCCGATCGCTTGAGTCTTCCTTCTGAAATCGCAATCGTTAGCACGATGACGCTCCCCTGGATTACCGAAGTTAATTACGGGGCCGTCGCCTTCGATGGAACAGTGTCGCTGAATCGTGAGTTAATTAGTGGCCTGGACTTGACGCAAGACGAAATCCGGGAAGAAGTCGAAAGGACGCGTGCGCGAGTCGCGGGCAGACACAAAAGGCTTACGAGAGAGCGCCCCTTTCCTAAGCTGTCTTTCTCTCCCGTGATTATAATTGATGATGGCGCAGCTTCCGGCTTTGCCGTGGAAACAACCATCCACGCGGTGAGAAAGGCGGGCGCCAGGCAGATCGTTGTCGCCTTTCCGACTGGACACGAGCCTGTCTTACGGCAGATAGCCTGCGAGGCAGAAACGGTCTATTGCGCTAACGTCCGAAGCGGTCGCAGGTTCGCTATCGCAGACGCATACGAGTTGTGGACGGATATGCGTGAGGCTGATCTCAAGCGCGTGGATTAGATGGCGCCACTCACCTTTTGACCTGTTTTGACAAATCCAGGCTCGACTCCTGGGACTTCCCCATAGTCGGCCAACGATCCTGAGATCATTTGGGTCAAAAAGCGAGACGCGGTGGTGAATCGAGCGGCCTAAGACTGAATCCCTCGCCTTCTCCCAATCCACACTGTTTCTCTTTTTCGACTGTATCCTCTTTTGCCTTTCTTAGTCGTTTGGGGTCCGCCCGGTGTTCTCGGAAGCGGGATTCTGCCCAGACGCTTGCGCGATGATTGTTGTTTTCTCCTCTGCATGGCCGTTCCTTTTGATCATTAGACACAATTCCCCAAAGAACTGGGATTCCCGCCGGTGGCGAAGGGCAGCAACGGATTTTCGGGGTAATTTAGTTACTGCGGCCGTGTTGCGACGAAAGCAACGCAACCGCAACGAAGTTTAGCAATCGGTCCCTGCTTGTTCCTTCGCGGAAATTTAGACCGATTCGGCCTGATGGCTGGAATTGAGTTCAGTCGACGTTTTCAGAAGGGATGCCCTAGGCCGCTGAGCGAAGGAGCGAAGCGTTCGAATTGCCTTTTGTTCAATCTGCCGAATGCGCTCCCGCGTAACTGCGAATCTTTCTCCCAGTTCCTCGAGTGTATATTCACGACCTTCACCGATGCCAAAACGGAAACGTAATACCGCTTCTTGCCTGGGCGGCAGAGCCGCAAGGGCTTTTTTAACCTCTACCTTTAGATTGGACATCGACGCTTGCTCAAATGGGCTCGGAGCGCTTTTGTCCTCCACCAGGTCAGCCAGCCGGCTTTCGCCGTCTCCAATCGGAGTTTCAAGCGAGACCGGTTCCCCCTCCATGCGGCTGATCATGAAGACCTCTTCCACCGTTATCCCCATCGCTGTGGCGATCTCTTCCGGTTTGGGCTCTCTGCCAAACCTGCGCATCAAGGAGCGAGCGGTGCTGATCAGCTTGTTTTTGGTTTCAACGCGATGGACGGGGATCCGAATGGTCCGACCCGTATCGGTTATGCCGCGCGAGATACTTTGTCGTATCCACCAACTGGCGTAAGTCGAAAGACGATAACCACGGCGATAGTCAAATTTTTCGATCGCTCTCATAAGCCCCAGGTTGCCTTCCTGGATCAGATCCAGGAGAGGGAGCCCGCGATTGATGAAGCGCTTTGCAATGCTAATGACCAACCGTAGATTCGCCTCGATGAACTCTCGTCTCGCCACTTCGGCCTGGTTCTCGCCTTGCTCGATAGCCTCAACCAACTGTGTGATCTCGGCCGCTGCCAGGCCCAGAGTTCCTTCAATCGCGGCGATCTCGATGCGGAACGCCGCTCGCTCCTTTTCCTTTTTCGCGAGTTGCGTTCTGTGCTCTAAAGCCGTCAATTGGACCTGGAGGCTTTTGATTTGCTGGGCCAAGGCATCGACACGTGAGCGCGAAATCTGCAGGGCCGTCAACTCCTGTATTAGTTTCTCCTTTATTCTGCGGATGCTCTTGCTTAGACTCTCTCGGCGGCGCTTGGACAAACTCTTCTTTCTTAGCTCGAGCTCGGCCCGGTCATAGCTCCGTCCGAGAGCGCGGAGCTTCGGAACGGTTTTGAGAAAGCGCTTTCCCACGAGTTCGATCTCCGCCAACGTTTCCGCCTCTTCGCCTTTTATCAGGATCTCTTGGACCGGCACCTCCCCTGCTTCGAACTGCTCCGCTAATTCTAGAATAGAACGGAAGGCGAATGGGGTTAGAAAAACCGCGTTCCTGATTTTTTCCCACCCCTGCTCAATCTGTTTCGCCAGGGCTATTTCACGCTCATGAGTCAGAAGAGGAACTGAGCCGGCCTCCTTGAGATACAAGGCGACCAAGTCACTGGCTTTGTTAGACTGTTCGGCATCCGCCTCCACTTCATCCGCTTCCTCTTCGAGCGGCTCTTCGAATTCCTCGTCCCCGCCCGGTGAGTCGACAGCAGCAAAATCGCCGGCGTCGCCGAACTGCTCGCCAGGAATTTCGCGCAATGGGCGTAAGTCTTCCGCTGATAGATTTTCCATACGTTCTTCCATTTCTTTTTCGCTTCTGATCTTCGTCATCTCAGGCTGCCTCAACTTGTACAAAATCGAGATCCACGGGCGTTGGCCGACCAAAGACACTGATCGCTACCCGCAGCATCGCTCGCTCCGGCCTAACTTCCTGTACCGTTCCGGCAAAGTCGCGGAACGGCCCCTCGACCACCTTCACTTTCTCCCCAACTGCGAATCGAGCCTCTAGACGCGGCGCGGACCTGGTGGATTCCACCGTTCGCATAATTTCGTCAACTTCTTCTTCAGACATCGGGGTAGGGGTATTCCCTTCGCCGATGAAACCCAGAACGCGGGGAATAGAATGAACAACATGCCAGGTTTCGTCGGTTAGAGCCATCTGAACCAATACGTACCCGGGAAAGAGGCGGCGCTTGACAGTCTGCTTCTTTCCCTTTACACGGTCAATGACATTTTCGGTGGGCACCAGAACCTCACCAAAAGCAGCTTCTTTTTGGACTTCCTTTACTTTCCTTCCGAGTGCTGCCTGCACACGTTGCTCATATCCGGGCTGAGTATAAATCGCATACCATTTTTTATCCATCTGTTCCCCTTTTAAGAGGCTATAATTCCCCGTGCAACTTGCCTTTCGCCCCATTGACCCTCGAACACCCGTTATTTTCGCCGGGATCACCGATTTTTAGCCGGAACAACTCAACCTGGGAGCCAGGGAAAGTTTTGAAAGTTGAAGGACGCGCAGAAAACAAGGAGCCTGCCTACAATTTAAGCATTTATGCGGTTCTGTCAAGAAGTAGCAAGCATATTTCGTTCCTGGCGCCAACACCCATCAAGGAAAGTTTTTCCCTTTCGAGGACTCCTTAAAAATTAGATTCGCAACAGGCGTGCCAGATGGCCTACGCCAGATTTTTCAATTGACGCAGAGGAGTGGGGTTTCCAAAAATAGCATCTCCAATATTTAAGATGCTCTTGCACGACTCTGTTGCCGCCTGGAACCTTAGGATGGAGGCCAGACCAAGAACCTGTAAAAGGCGAAATGAGGACAGGGCCTTATTGTTCCCGAGTGTTCCATCCAGCAGTGCAAAGAGGCTTCTCCAACTAGGCTTTGCGGAAAGCCGCTTTATTTATGTCGCTTGGCCTCCCGCACTCGGTCAACAATTTTTCCGCGGGCGCCGGTAAAAATGAGCCGGCTTAGGGGGCGAGATCCCTCAACCTCAACGTTTCTTCAATTCTGTTAAAGTAACGTCAAACCATGCGAAACCACGATTTACCTATCTTTGGAATCGAGCGGCTATTGCTCGAAACGCTGAGCCCACACAAGCGGTCGGTTCTAACCGCGCCTACTGGCTCGAGCAAATCAACCCAAGTGCCGCAGATGCTGCTCGAACGCTGGTTTACTGGGCAATGGCCAAGTGACGGTCTTGCAGCCGCGCCGGT
>JBOHVR010000030.1:0-17309 GCA_050735755.1 Binatia bacterium | reverse complement strand
TCTTTTTGAGCCTTCGAGTCAAACACTCTTTGCCGGCACCTATGGTGAAGCCCTGTTTGCCAGCAAGGACATGGGAAAGAGCTGGCAGGGAAAAGATCAAGGACTCGGTGGTCGCGAGATCTACACCCTGGCCTGCCAGGAAGTTGCGGGACGTCCCCGGGTCTACGCAGGGACACAGCCGGCTCATCTCTTTTATAGTGATGAGTTGGGACAAAGTTGGACTGAGCTTCCCGGATTGCGCGAGGTCCCGGGCGTCGAAAAGTGGACCTTTCCCGGCCCGCCGCACCAGGCCCACGTCAAAAGCCTCGCATTCGACCAACGGCGTCCTGATACTATTTACGCCGCGATCGAAGTCGGCGGTTTTTTGAAGAGCGAAGACGGGGGCAAAACCTGGAAAACGGTGCCCGGTCTCAATCCTGACGCGCATCGAGTCATGGCTCCCGCGTCTGATCCGGGCGCGGTCTACCTGGTTATGCCGACCACGAACAGCGGGGCGACAGACATCGCGGGCGTTTGCGTCAGCCGCGACGGTGGTGAGAACTGGTCGAGCCTGACACCACGAGATTTTCGCATCGGTTACGTGGATCCGATCCTCGTCCACCCGCATAATGGCAACCTCGTGTTTACCGCGGGGGCGAAGACCGGCCCGGGCACCTGGAGAAAAACCCATACCGCGGACGCGCGCATCGCCCGCAGCCGTGACGGCGGGAAGAACTGGGAAGTTTTAAACGAAGGTCTGCCCGAGCATCTTCGCGGCAACGTTGAGGCCATGTCGATGGACGTCTGGAATGATGGCTTTGCCATCTTTGCCGGCACGACCGACGGCGAAGTCTTCTCCAGCGAAGATGAAAGCAATCACTGGCAAAAGATCATTCAAGGAATCGGCCCGGTTTCCAAATCGCACCACTACCATAACCTCCAGGAAGCGGCGGCCTAGATTTCTTCACTTTGTAGGGGGCGTATTGCAATACGCCCCTACAACCTGCAGCCAGCGGGTCAACAGGATGGCGGACGTGCAATTCAGACGCGCCGAGCCGCGCGACTTTCCTGCCATCCTCGCAATTCAGTCAGCTAATTACGTCGGCAATCTTTCCCAGGACGAGCTCAGCGACGGATTTCTTTCCGCGGAGTTTACACCCGAGCAAGTAGCAGAGATGTCCGGCGACATCGGCATTATCGTCGCCGCCGAGTCGGAATCGGTTCTCGGCTACCTGTGCGGCTTTCGGTGCGACTTCAACCACGGATCGCCAGTAATCGCCAAGATGCTCGATACGTTTTCTAGCGTCCAGTTCGAAGGCAAGCCGCTAAGCGCGTACAGACTTTTCATTTACGGACCCGTTTGCATCGATCGGCAACACCGAGGTCTGGGCTTGCTCCGAGGTCTTTACGAAGCTCAAAGGCGAGAAGTTGCGGGCCAATTCGACGTGGGCGTCGCCTTCGTGGCGCGCAATAACACTCATTCCTTGCAAGCTCACGTCGCGGGCTTGGGCATGACCCAGGTTGGCGAATTCGAAGTCAAGAGCAATGTCTACGTGACGCTGGCATTTAAGGTTTCAGCAGCGTAAGTTTTTTCAACTCCCCCTATTTCCCTCTCCCCCTAACCCTTATATTAGGTCTGTTGCATGTGATCGGAACGCCGGCTGGCGATAGAGCTCGATGGAGGTCAGCACAGGGATCAAGTCAACGCCGATCGCCGGAGTTCTATGCGTTTCGGTGACGCTGAGAGCGGAGGGCGGCAAGTCGAAGTGTTTTTTCTCGGGGAACCTCCAGAGTTTACCAAGCGGCCACAAGTGGGATTGTTACCGGCTATTCTCTACCGGCAAGTTTTCTTCCCTGTTGCAGCACGCTAAACGACCTCGGCGAAGAGGGCATGAGGAAGCGATAGCCACTGGCAACTAACCGCTCGATGTTGCGCGCGTCGGGATGGGGATGGCCGCAGGGCACGTTATGCTCCTTACAAATTCTGAGAATGGCGTTGATCGCGTCCGCTACGATCGGATGGTCATAGTCTCTAGGGTGGCCCAGCTCCTGGCTTAGATCCCCTTCTCCAATCAAGACCACACCGATACCCGGCACTTCCTTGAGAATCTTGGGCAGATTCTCGATGGCGCGCACTTCTTCGCATTGAATGATCACTAAAATTTCGCCTCGTGGCGCCAGCGGCCAAACGTCCGCCCGCGTGTAATATTCCTGTTGCGTAATTCCCCAGTAGCGCGCCGCGCGCGTGGGCGCGTCGCCACGAATGCCCGGGGGCTGATAGTTCGGCGCGTCGGGCCGCCGCGGATAGCGGCAGGCGCCTACCGCGTTGCGCGCTTCCTCAACCGTGCTCACATGCGGAAAGACAATGCCAAAAATGCCGATGTCCAGGACCTGCTTGGCAATCCACTGACTCATCTCGCCGCCGTTGGGCGGGATCCGAACCATCGGCGTAACTTTCGGAGCCAACGTCCCTCGTTCCAGTATCTGCCGCCGGTCGAGCATGTACTGCAAAACGTCCTTCAGCCCCGGAACATTCAGCGGCGCATGCTCCATCTCGAAAACGACGCCGTCATAGTTGGAGTCGGCCAGCGCAACCGCGGTCTCGACCTCCGCCGTGGTAAAAGTTGTAAAAGCGGCCTTGCCTTCTTCCAAAGCTTTAATCACGCCGTTCAGGCGCGGAATCTCTCCCATAATTTCTCCTTTTTTTGTTCGTCTATCCTCTATTCTCGATCTTCTGTCCTCGATTCTCCAACACTGTCTGTCTTTTTACTTTCGCTCTTCTGGGTTTCCTGTGAAGAAGTATCCACCACGAAGGACTCGAAGATCACGAAGGAAAACAATATAAGTACAAAGGTCCCGAAAGTAAAAAGAAGAAAATACAAATCCTTCGTGTACTTCGTGTTCTTCATGGTATGCCTAAACGTCCCCCACCACTAAGACAGTATCGGCCAGATTTGCACGAAAGCCTGAAACAGCTTACCTTTTAACTTTTGATTTTTCATTTCTCTGCTCCGAGACTTCTGGCAAAGATTTTCCGACTGATGACGGCTACCAATCCGGTCATCAAAACCAGCAGCATGCCAAGGCGGCGGCGCCGGCGAAGTCTCCTTCGCGATCGATCAAGTGAAAGAGCAGCACTCCCAGAGTCTCTGTCTTGGGATTGCTGAGCATCAACGGGACCGTCATGCTGCGCATGCCGTGAATGAATCCCCATAGCCAACCCGTAACGAAAGTCGGGAAGACGATGGGCAAGGTAATCCTGACCAAAGCCGTCAGCCGGCGCGCGCCGCTGACTCTTGCCGCTTCCTCTAGCTCCGCGTGGACCTGAGTCAGGGCGCCGTTCAGAAGCCTGGTGGCAAACGGCAAGCCGCCCACTCCCATGCCGAGCGCCAGGATCCAAATGCTTCCATAGACCGGAATCCAGCGAAAAGACGGATTTAAGTAAGTAAACATAAGCCCCATCGCGATCACCGACCCGGGAAGTACATAGGGAACGAACACGCAAGCGTCAAGAAGAAATCTCCCGCGCGTTCGCGACCGGATGACAATCCACGAGATGAGCAGAGCCAGGGCCATCGTCATGGATGTCCTTCTTGTTGAGATAAATGAAACCTTTTTTAGCGGGATCACCGCTGACCTGCGCGCTGGTACCGCTCGGAAAAATAACCGCCGTTAGCGAGACAAACGCGGCGGTAAGCGAAGCAAGGACATTGAGACCTAATTTGACTCTACAGGTGCGCATAAATCCTCCGCTTTGGCCACGGGCCTAATAATGTTTATGGAGCCGAATGGCATACATCATAACGAATGTGAGCTATCGTCTAATAAACGGATAGCCTCGTCAAGTTCGCGGCTTGAAGGCTCGCCGATCCACGTGAGACGCTCCGAGGCGACGTCGCGCCCCTCATTTCTGAGTTGTGTCACAAAAACGTCAAGAATTCATGAATTTCAGCGCGTCTTACTGATCTGATTCCTCCGCGCTTCTGCCCTTAAGTTTTCTGCACAGTCAGATAGCCCGTTACTGTCCGAGCCGGCCGTGTCTTAACCTTTGGAGGCACAATGGAAGATTTTCCCTATATGGTTTAAAGCGTGTATTTATCTCCTCCTGCTCGGAACCGCTCTGTTGGTCGTTGCGGGCGTTGCGGGATGGCTTCCGGGCTAACTTAACGACCGATTGCTATCGAGACGCCTCCTCGCGCGCCTTGAAAGGAGAATAAAAACTGGGTTATTAAGCTACAGGTAGCATGGCGTGGCGAAACAGCTCTTTGCGAAAAAACCTGTAAGCTTGTTGCTCGAGCAAATGGAGGAGGGCCACCGTTTGCGACGGGTGCTCGGTCCCCTCCAACTTACCAACCTTGGCGTCGGCGCTATCGTCGGCGCCGGTATTTTCGTCGTCACCGGGCTGGTGGCCAAAGACAAAGCGGGCCCGGCGCTCATGCTATCGTTCGTGATCGCCGGATTCGCCTGCGCCTTTGCCGCTCTATGTTACTCCGAATTCGCTTCAATGGTGCCTGTGGCCGGCTCCGCTTATACCTACGCGTATGCCACTCTCGGCGAATTCTTTGCTTGGGTCATAGGCTGGGATTTGATCCTCGAATACGGCGTGGGCGCGGCGAGCGTCGCGCACGGGTGGTCGCACTATTTTGTCGATTTTCTCGGGATCTTCGGCGTCAAACCCCCTGCGGCCTTGATTAACGCGCCGTTCGACTTCAATCCGGTTACCGGGCAGTTTGTTTCTACGGGCGCCCTCATCGATTTGCCGGCCTTCCTTATTTCCGCGGCAATCACCGTAGTTCTAGTGCTGGGGATTCGCCAGAGTGCCGCTTTCAACGCGATCATGGTGGCGGTGAAGTTAAGTGTGGTTCTGCTGATTATCGGCGTGGGAGCTTTCTACATCGATCCCCGGAATTGGCAGCCTTTTGCCCCTTACGGATATTCGGGAATCAGCTTCTTCGGCCACACGATTTTGGGGCAAGCCGGACCGGCAGGAGAACCGCTGGGGGTCATGGCGGGTGCGGCGATTATTTTCTTCGCCTACATCGGTTTTGATGCGGTTTCCACGCATGCCGAGGAGGCGCGTAACCCCAGCCGGGACGTGCCCTTCGGCATTATTGCCTCGCTCGGTCTGTGCACGATCCTCTACATTGCAGTGTCGGCGGTGCTGACGGGCATGGTTCCCTACGACAAGATCAGCATCGATGCGCCCCTGTCGCATGCATTCAAAGTCGTCGGGCTCCCGTGGTTGCATTTCATAATCTCACTGGGGGCATTGACCGGGATTACGTCCGTTTTGATGGTGCTCCTACTCAGTCAGCCGCGGATCATGCTTGCGATGGCGCGCGACGGGCTCCTGCCCGCGAAGTTTTTTGGCGCAATCCACCATCGCTTCCGCACGCCGTGGAAATCGACCCTCTTAACGGGAATGATCGTCGGGCTGATGGGAGCGCTCATGCCGCTCAGAGTTCTCGCCGAACTGGTCAACGTCGGCACTTTGTTGGCTTTCATATTCGTTTGCGCCGCCGTGCTGATCATGCGCCGCATCCATCCCGACGCGGCCCGTCCCTTTCGTTGCCCGCTGGTTCCGCTCGTGCCCGCCTTGGGAATCATTTTTTGTCTTCTGTTGATGTTCTCACTGCCGTGGGAAAATTGGCTGCGTCTCCTCATCTGGTTGCTGCTCGGCTTTGCGATTTACTTCGCTTACGGCCGGCACCACAGCCTGCTGGCGCGCAACTCAGTTGAGAAACCGGCGTTGAAGTCGGTCCAGGTGGAATCCTAACAGGCGCCGTGTTGACACAGGCAAAAAAATCGGGCGCTATATCCCAAGCGCTGAAAGCGCTGACCCGTATTCGCTGGAGAAGCTGTAAAGAAGGGAGAGAAATATGGATCGAAATCTGGCGTTAGAAGTCGTTCGCGTGACCGAGGCGGCTGCGCTCTCTTGCGCGCGCCTAATGGGAAGAGGAGACGAGAAAGCCGCCGATCAGGCCGCGGTCGATGCCATGCGCCGGGCCTTTAACGGATTGGCGATCAAAGGAACCGTGGTGATCGGCGAAGGAGAGCGAGATGAAGCGCCGATGCTCTATATCGGCGAGCAGGTCGGAAGCGGCGACGGGCCGGAAGTCGATATCGCTTTGGATCCGCTCGAAGGGACGACCATCTGCGCGACCGGCGGTCCGAACGCGCTGTCAGTGATCGCCATGGCCGAACGCGGTAATTTCCTGCATTGCCCTGACACCTACATGGATAAAATCGCCACAGGACCGGCAGGAAAAGGCGTCATTAATCTCGACCAGAGTCCGACGAGAAATCTCCAGGCGCTCGCGGAGGCCAAGGGAGTCAGAGTGGAAGATTTAACCGCGATCATTCTTAACCGGCCCCGGCACGAAGCTTTGATTCAGGAGGTGCGCAAGGCCGGCGCGCGCATCAAACTGATCGGCGACGGCGACGTTTCCGCGGCGATCGCAACGACCAAGGGGGAAACCGGTATCGATATTCTTTTTGGCATCGGCGGAGCGCCCGAGGGAGTTTTAGCGGCCGCGGCGCTGCGCTGCGTCGGCGGTGAGATGCAAGGGCGCTTGAAGCCGAGAAACCCGCAGGAGATCGAGCGCGCCCAAAAAATGGGGCTCAAGGACATCAACAAGAAATTTACCCTCGAGGAGCTCGCGCACGGGGAAGTGATGTTTGCCGCGACCGGCGTCACGGACGGCGACTATCTCGAAGGGGTCCACTTCTTCCACGGCGGCGCGACCACACAGTCGATCGTCATGCGCTCCATAACGCGCACGATCCGGGTTCTGAACACAACGCACCACTTTGCGTTTAAGCCCGAGTATTGATCAGCGCCGATGTGAACTAGACTCTCTGCCCGCGGCTGTGGCAAGCTGATTTACCTCTTTTCCCTCGAGTGACTGGTGCGCAATGTCCAAAATGCCGTGTCCCGCTCTCCTGTAATTTCGAGCGGGAGACTGTGTGAAAACTTCGTTCATGCTTCGAGAACCTCAGCACGAACGGTTTGTGGAGTTAGCAAGTTCAAGTACTTAACCGTTCGCCCTGAGCTCAGTCGAAGGGCTCCGGTTGAGTTTTCACACAGTCTGGCGTAGCGAGAAATCCTGTTCCGATCAGAGGAAATCCGCCTTAGCGCCCTAGCGTTCGCCCGGGATGACACGGGAGGAGATGGTGGGTCAACTCGCGGTGCCCCTTCATAAGCCCTCGACCTGAATGTGTAGAGAAACACTTGTTCGAAAGACACCACTTTATGATGAAACTTGACCGGATCAGCCGAATCACAGCTGTCTTGTTGCTTAGTTTAACATCCGTTGCCCCGCTTGACGCGGCGTCCGTCGAGGAAAGCTTAGACAAGATTAACCGCCTCGCGACCAACGATCGCGCCGAGGCGCTGCAAAGAGAAGCGCGCAAAGAAGGACAGCTCGTCTGGTACGGGGCGATGAATATCGAGCGATCGGCCGAACTCATTCGTCCTTTTGAAGCCAAATACCCGTTTTTGAAAGTGAAGTTCCAAGGAGGAGGCGCGAGCCGGCTCCTCGAGCAATTGCTCATCGAGCACCGGAACAAAAAATATCGTGCCGATGTGATCAATACGCGCCGGTCGTTCGTCAACGTCATGGTCAAGGAGAACGCGGTCATCCGGTATCGTACTCCATTGCGCCAATTCCTGCGCGATGGATTCGCGGACAAGGAAGGTTATGTCAACAGCATCTATGCGCAGCCCCGGGTTTTTCTTACCAATACCAACCTCGTTCCGCGGGGCAGGGCGCCCAAGTCTTTTGAAGCTCTCCTTGATCCGGCATGGAAAGACAAATTGGGATTGGAATCAACCGATTACGATTGGCTTGCCGCCCTCATCGATCATTACGGCATGAATCGCGCGTTGAAATTCGCGAAGAGGCTGGCCAAGCAGAACCTGCAGATGCGGCGCGGAACCTCGTTGTTGTCACAGCTCGTTGTGGCAGGTGAATTCCCCATCATGATCGATGCTTTTCCCGAAGAGGCAGTCGAACTTAAAAACTCCAACGCGCCCGCAGATTTTCTTTTTCCCGAGCCTTTCGTTCCGGTCAAAACACCAACCACAATTTCCCTGGCGGCCGGCGCCCCGCATCCTTACGCAGCAGCCTTATTTGTCGATTTTCTTCTCTCCCAGCAGGGACAGGAAATCATGGCGAAGCAGCGCCGGTGGGTCAGCAGAAAAGACGTGACGTATTTGTCTGATCTTCGCGGCAAGAAAATGGTCATTCCGTCAGAGGATTGGGACGATCGTCAGGTAGAGCTGATCAAACTGTTCAACGACCTATTTTTGAAAGACGCAAAGTAACTGTTAAGCGAGTTTTCCCGTCTGCCCCTAGCCCAAGACACCGACCTTAATGTCCTGAAGAATCTCTCGCGCCGCCTGAATGCCTGAAAGGGCGGCCCCTTCCATGAAGCCTTGCCACTCGTAAAATGAGTTGGCATGCTCACCGGCGAAATAGACATTACCCACAGGCTTGCCTTCGTTGCCGGCGATCGTTGTGAATTGGCCGGGCCGATAGCATGTGTAGCTTCCTTTTACGAAAGGGCTCGTAGAAAAAGTTGGGTGGCGAGCCTATGCGCGGCAACCTAGAATAGCATTGAAGGTCCAATCATGTTGCACTATAGTGCGGCGTTGAAAGCGCTCGGCATACTCGGAGGAACGAAACATGAAAAATAGGCCTGGCGACGAATTCTTGGAAGAACTGGAGAGAATCAGAAGCGATTTTCTACAGGGGCGTCCTTTTAGAGATAGAGGCGCTGCAAGATCCAGGGAAGAAATCGCTGAAGCGCGACGCAAGCGCCAGCGCGGCGGCGACAATAATCATCGGTTTGAGGGAGAGCGATATCTTAACTGCCCTGTCAAATCGGTGCGCCGCATGCAGCTTCGTAAATTGATCGACGAAGGCGGGCAAACAACGGTCGGCGGAAAGATGGCAAGCCATGTGGAGCTCGCCCGCTGGGAATCTTACGAATTCGGGCTGAAATCCGAAGAAGTTGCACAATTGGAAAAGGAAGACCCGTTACCGCAAAAGCTCATTGTCGATGGTTGGTGGACGAATCTCATGCGTACCAGCCACTGGGCTGTTGCCATTGGGAGCAGCTTGGTGGGCGAGGGCGAAAAACGAATACCCGGAATTCGCCAGCGTCTGTTGCAAGAGATTGAGACCCTGCGCAAAGAATACGCGGCGATGGGGATCAAGAATCTGGATCGCGCGCTTGCCAATAGAATCGAACATGCGGGAATCGATGTCGAGCATTCCGAATTCGGCGCGAACGTCGTGCGGCAGCACGTCAATAGTCCCGAACTCCAGGAGGACCTGCGCAAAGCGTTTATCCTGACCATCCAGGGGCGCGGAACCAGCGAGCGCTTTTAAGTTAGTCCGAAGTCACTGATCACGGCCGCACATCACCTTCAACAAGAACAGAGGTGGGGACGATCATGAAGTTTCGCTTCTCGATAGTTTTGCTTCTGCTAATTTTATTCGGATTGTGGGATAGGGAGGCGGCATCGGCCGCCCCCGCCACTC
The DNA here is from genome assembly GCA_050735755.1 of Binatia bacterium. Classification (GTDB taxonomy): domain Bacteria; phylum Desulfobacterota; class Binatia; order UBA9968; family UBA9968; genus DATMAM01. The sequence continues at coordinate 7,782 of JBOHVR010000030.1, read as the reverse complement.
CACCGCTACAGAAAACACAGGAGTCAGCGCCCAAAGGTTATAGCTCGATTACAAGCCACGATGAGATCGTCTCGAAGGCCAAGGCAGAAGCCAGCCTGAACGTTTTGGCGCGGATGGAGCCGGCGACGATCAAGGCAATGGCAGCCGCCTTTACCAAGAAATACCCTTTCATCAAGCTTCGTCTCGAGGAGATCACGGGGACAGACTCAGCGCAGCGCAGTATCCTCGAGATCAAAAGCGGGGCAGCCAAAGAGTGGGATGTCGCCAATCTCTCCACTGATTTTTACAATCAATACCTGCCTTTTCTCTGGAAAGTAGACCTCCTTCGCATGGCCCAGCAAGGCGTCTTGCAGATCCCTATTCCGATGATCGACTCCAAAAACCGCAACATTGTCGGATTTTTTAGTTTCTTTCACGTAACGGCTTACAACAGAAATTTGCTATCGGAAAGCCAATTGCCTAGAGGTTGGCACGATATCCTGAAGCCGGATTTTAGGGGGAAAAAGTTTGCCAACGATATTCGTCCGCTAGGAATCGCCGGCCTTGTGCCGGCGTGGGGCCTGGAGAGAACCTTGGAGTATGCTCGCAGCATGGCTGCGCAGCAACCCATCTGGGTACGAGGAGGCACCCGCACGCTAGGCGCAATCATGAGGGGCGAGATTCCAATGATAGTCGGTTCTCTCTTTCATGCGACAAAGCGGTCGCAGGCGCGTGATCGCCGCAGCCTCCTGCAATACGTGTTATTAGAGCCGGTCCCCGTGCGGCTTGCTTTGCAATTGGGGATCCTGTCCACGGCCGAGCATCCGCACGCCGCGCTTCTCTGGCTCGAATGGCTCGCTAGTGTTGAGGCTCAGGAGATAGCGGATGCGTATGAGCCGCTGTGCTCTTCCGTTTACGTGCGCGGAGGCGCCGTTGAGCAGGCGCTCCGAGGAAAAGAACTTTCTGTCGTAAGCTGGGAGCACCACCAATCTATTGATGCATGGGCCGGGAAGATCGTAGAAGCTTTTGGTTTTCCCAAAGCTGAGAGATAGAGCAGAAAAGGCATTCTTCTTTCCGGCTTTTGCTCGATGGCTATTCGTAGCGCACGTTCTTGCTGAAGTCGTAATTGGGAGAAACGTTATTCTCACAGTTCCATAGAATCCGTTCTCGGTCCCATCCGTTGCCGAACGTCTTCTTCAGAAATGCGAGGAGAAGCTGCCAAGCATCCTGCGCCGCTTCTTTGCGATATCGTCCCGGCATTGTGTCGTTGAGCCAGCCGTGCGGCGCGTCGGGATAGATCTTAATGTGATAGCTCTTCTTGTACTGCTCGAGGCAAGCGCGAAACTTCATGACGGCGTCGATAGAAATACCGTGATCCGCCTCGCCAAAAACGCCTAACACCGGAGAGGAAAGCGTCCGGATGAGATCCTCAAGCGGTTCCTGTCTACACTCATCCACCGTCCACCCCTCCCCGCCCACGGCGCCATAGAAGACAACCGCCGCGCCGATATCTTTTCGATGCGCCTGGAGCAATATTGAATGGCGTCCTGTCGCGCAGACACCGATAACGGCCATCCGAGAAGAGTCCACCAATGCAAGCCCTTTGAGATAGTCGATAACCTCTTCTAGGTCTTGAAGAACCTCATTGTCACGCAGTCGCAACCTAACGCGTCCCTCCGCTAAACCTTTCCGATCACCGGTGAAGCGCCAAAAAAGATCCGGGGCAAAGCCGACAAATCCCGCGCGCGCCAGCTTCACGGTTAAATCCTTGGTGTGTTGGGCGAGGCCATACCTCTCGTGCAGAAGAATCACCGCCGGCCGCTTGCTTTTAGCTTTAGGTAGGGTGCGAAACGCGCTCATCCCGCTGCCCAGCTTCAACGCCGCAGATTTTGTCCCTGTTGACTGCATTTGTGCCATAAACACCTCCTGTTCCGTGACCGCACCGGCGCCAAGCATAACTATGGCGCCGAGGAAGTTCAATCACATGAATTGCAGAAGAGTACGAAACGCCACCGCCAATTTGAAACCCCTTTGGCTACGGATTGACAGGCTTTGAGCTCCTTCGCTATGGTTCAGTGAAACCCGCGTGAGCGTGAGAAAGAGAGGGACAAGATGGGAAAACTCTTCATGTTGGACCCGCGAGTCTCGCTCAAGCTTGACGACCGCGTCCTGGCGCCGGGCCTGGACACGCTCGCAGGACGAGTGATCGGTATTCTTGACAATGGTCAGGCGAACTCCACTCCGATGTTTCACGAGCTGGCGGCGCTGCTGCGGGACCGCTATCGTCCCGCGGAGGTCATCCTGCGTAAGAAACCGACCCATATGCAGGGGGCGTCCAAGGCGATGATCGAGGAGTTGGTGAGCCGGTGCGACGCGACGATCACCGGTCTTGGAGCTTGAGGGTCGTGCACGTCGTGGAGTGTCCACGACGCCATTGAAATCCAGCAGCGCCGCAAGCCGACGGCGACTCTTTGTCAATCGATATTTATGGAGTTGGGAAGAACAGAAGCAAAATTTTTCGGCATGCCGCGACTCCCTCTTATCGAAATTCCCCATCACCCAAGTGGAGGCGCCCGGCCGGGCGAGCACAGGGCCGACACGGAAATTGCGGTAGACCAGGTCAATGCGACGCTTACGCTCGCCGTCGCAAGATAATCCGGAAAAGCCAAACGCAGGCAGAATCCGATGACGAACCTGACGTCCAATATGATCGCGGTGGAAGACAACCTTGAGGCCGCCAACGAATGGTTCCTGCGGGAGAAACTCAGTGACGGATTGCCCATCGTCCCCCCCACTCGTGAACGGGTTGAGCGCATGCTCGATGCCGTAGAACGCGACTCGCAGGAAATCATTGGAATGATCCCGCCCAAGTGGGCTCCCGCCAGCATCGAGAAGATCGCCATTAATGCCGTGATGGCGGGTTGTCTGCCGGAATACTTAGCGGTCGTGATCGCGGCGGTGGAGGCGATGATCGAACCGCGATTTAACCTCTACGGAGTGCAGGCGACGACCGGTTATGTGGGGCCGGCGCTCCTTGTCAATGGCCCAATCAGAAACAAAATCAATATCAACTGCGATGCCGGCGTGTTCGGTCCCGGTTATCGCGCCAACGCCACCATCGGACGGGCCGTGCGTTTAATTCTAATCACGGTCGGCGGTGGATTCCCGGGAGATACCGACCGCTCGACTTTTGGCTGGCCGGGAAAGTATACCTTTTGTTTCGGCGAGAACGAGGAAAAAAGCCCCTGGGAGTCTTATCACGTGGAGCGCGGATTTACGCCGGAGCAGAGCACCGTAACCGTATGCGGCATCAATGGCTTCATCCCGATGCACACCGCCGGCAATCGCGGGGATCAGGCGCTTTCATCCTTGGCGGAGGTGATCGCTATGCACCGCGGCGGGAGTCACCTCGATGTGGGCAGCTTTGGGGGCGGAACGCCTCTGGTCGCACTCGGAATCGAGGACGCCGAGATTATGGCGCGGGACGGGATAACCAAAGCACAGGTAAAACAATACCTCTGGGAGCATGCCACGATTCCTTTTGCGAGCATCCCGGATCGCCATAAAGGAACTAAAAACAACGCAGAATTGCTGCAGGAGTCTCCCAATGTGACACCGGACGGCACCGTTCACTTATCGACCCAACCCGAAGATATCATCGTGATTGTTTGCGGCGGAAAGCATCGCCACTCCGTGCTGTTGCCGATGTGGACGGGTCGCAACACGCTGTCGGTCACCAAACCGATCCGCTGATGACTTGGGCATGGAATTGGAGCCTCGAGGATCTCACGGGGCTCACGATATGGCTCCGTTCGTCTCTCCATTATCTAAAGGGCGGTCATCCTGAACGAAGTGAAGGATCTCAGTTGGTCTGGAGATTCTTCGCTTGCAGCTCAGAATAACAAAACTTCCTAAATCTCCCGAAAGAAAGACTATTACCCAAACGAAGGAGTAAAACATGCCGAACATTAATTTGCCCACCGGCGTCAATCTATACTACGAGTCCCACGGCCACGGGGAGCCTCTGGTTCTCATTCCTTCAACTGCTTTTTCGGGAGAAGTGTGGAACCCGTTCCAGGTTCCCGAGCTTTCCAGATCGCTCAATCTAATCACTCACGATCCCAGGGGTTGCGGCCGATCGACTGTAACCCAGGAAGTCTACACGATTGATCAGATGGCCAACGACGTCGTCGCGTTGTTGGATCATCTCGGCATCCCGTCAGCCCACGTGCTGGGCCATTCCATGGGCGGCCGCATCGGGCTTTCAATGGCCCTGAATTTTCCCGGCCGTGTGCAGAGCCTCATCCTGGCGGCAAGCGGTTCGGGGCCGGCGGCGCGTCCAGGCTCAGACTGCATTCCCGGATTACCCCACCGGATCGTCATGGAATTAATCGAAATGGGCTTCGAAAAATCCATTCGCCACGAAATTTGTGGCTCCGATACTTTTTTCACCAAGGACTTTCGTGATCGCCACCCGGAAAAGGTCGAGGAGTTCTACAAACTCGCCTGGGCCACTCACGCCAAGCTATCGGAATTCGTCCACCTTATCATTGCCCGCCACAACTGGGAGGGAACCCACCGGCTGGCCGATATTAAAGTCCCGACTCTCGTGGTCATCGGCGACGCGGACGCGGCGCGCAGCAATCATCTAGCGCAAGCCAAAATCCTCGCAAAGCGGATCCCCCGCGCTGAGCTCAAGATTCTCCAAGGACAGTCCCACGGCTTCTTTTGGCAGTCTCCTGAAGAAACCAATGCTTTGATTCTTTCGTGGGTAAAGACGCGCAGCGCAATGAAAGAAAACATTGCGGCTGCAGGCTAAAGGCGCAATCGTGCAAACTTGAAGGAAGCCCGAACCTCGTGAGCCGCGCCGTCGCTGCTTCACTCTCGGGTCGTCTCTAGGTTCCTTGTCCGATGAGTCGCTGAGTCGGTTCCCTTTCGTGCCTCTGCTCCCCTCTTGACGTAGATTAGCCGTCTAACCTATTTTTGGCCTCAACACGGCGTTGTTTACAACCATAAAAGGAGGCGACAATGGGCGAAGACATAAAAAAGTTGCTGAATGAATATCGCGAGGGCAAGATTACGCGCCGCGAGTTCATGCGCCAGGCGGTGGCGATCACGGGAAGCCTTGCGGCGGCCAACACGCTCATGGATACGTTCTTACATCCCAGCGCTGGCGCGGCGCAGGTAGATGCGCACGACCCCGCCCTCGTCTGGCACAATGTCGAATATGCCGGGAAGGCAGGCTCAGTTTCCGGTTATCTCGTCCGTCCCGCAGCCGCGGGGAAGTATCCCGGGATCATCGTCATCCACGCGAACCAGGGGATTAACGACCACTTCCGGGACGTCGGGCGCCGCCTCGCCAAAGAAGGCTATGTGGCCTTAGTTCCCGATTATCTCTCACGCCACGGCGGAACGATGAAGGTTAACCCGCAAGGCCGAGGGCTGACAAACATCCGCGAGCTCATTCCGTGGCAACTCGTCGCCGAGGATAGCGACTCCGGATATGCCTACCTTCGAACGCTCCCCGATGTCCGCGGTGATCGCATGGGCCTGATCGGGTTTTGCTGGGGCGGTGAGATGACATTTGCCTCGGCCACGGAGGTGCGTGGCCTGAGGGCCGCCGTCGTTTTCTACGGCCGCAGCCCCAACCCCATTGAATTGGTGAGAAATATTGAGGCGCCGATCCTCGCCCACTACGGGGAGAAAGATCCCGGAGTTAACAAAGGCATTCCGGAAACCGAGTCGGCGATGAAGAAATACGAGAAGTCCTATACCTACAAGATTTATCCTGGCGCAGGCCACGGATTTCACAGCGACGGGGGCTCACGCTACCACCCGGAAGCAGCCAAAGAAGCCTGGACAAGAACGCTGGAGTTTTTCAAGAAACACCTGAAAGGGTGAGGCAAAGAGAGGCAGAAATCGAAATTTGATTCTGTGAGCGTGTTGTTCAAAAAGGCAACCGATGGACGCGAGCGAAAATGAGATGATGACCCGTGTGGGACCGGGCATGCGGCACAAGTATTTTTGAATTGGATCCTCACGCGTGAAGCGCAGATGTCCTTTCAAAAACTCACCAAGGAGAATTCTCTTCGCGTGGATATTCCGAAGGAAGGAATCATCGACCCTGTTTTCATCTTAGACCCCAAGCGCGAGTACCTTTTCACGGGATTGGAGGAACACAAGAATAAGATAAATGAATTCCGGCCGTGGCGTGAATCTTTGGCGGAAAAGAAGTGAGCGCTGAACTCGCGCGCGGATCGGTTGAGCTGCCGCTATCGCAGCGAGCGCGCGCACGATTCTGGCGCGCGCGCTGAAAGAGGGAGCACGGGAAGGTAAAAGTAAGGACGAATCCAGGGTCACTTCCGGTTGATTTTGGCAAATTCCTTCACGAAAGATTCCGGCTTGTAGTCGCGGTTGATCTCGGGTTTGTCTCCCTTGTACACAATGTTGAGTTCCCCGAGATATTCCTGGATCGGCAGCGGCTTGATCGCCACGACCATCGCGGGCTCGTCACTCGTTACATAATGTCGGTGCCAAACCCCTTGCCCGATGTAGAGCGTGTCGCCGGCCTTCCAGTCGATTCGTTCGTCATCGAGCACGCTGTATCCCTGCCCGCGCAACACGATGATGATCGCTTCGTTGTGTTTGTGTGTGACGGAATGCGTATGCGGAGGATAAACATGGCAATCGACTTCGATCACCCGGTTGTCAAAGCCCAGTTCCTGCGAAACCAAACCGCCGATCCAGATTCCATTCTGGGGCTCCCACTCCAGCTTCACGTCTTCAGCCTTGATGAATTTGCGCCCTGCCTTGCGCCGCGCGGTATCCTGCTTGCGGCGTTCGAGGCGCGCCTTGAAGAGCAGGCTCTCGCCCTGCTGCCATAGTTCCTTTTCGTTGTCTGCCATTTCGTGATCTCCTTTTGCCGGTATCCATAATGCAGGCGGCATTTGAGGAACGATGTCGCACCACGAAGCGCGCGAAGATCACGAAGAAATACTCGCTTTTTTCCCCTTGGCTAAAATCTATTTTGCCTTCGTGCTCTTCGCGTTCTTCGTGGTGAATCTGGTGTTTTCTTCTATGTTGACGCTAAGTGAGCTATCCTTGAGAATTTCCTGAAACTAGCGGAGATGCCAGCGAGAAATCAAGAAGCGGTCCGGCCACGCTTTAGTGTTTGCTTAATCGGCTGGGTTACAGGTATTCTAGCACAGGCTTCGGGACGGTTTTCAGTCCCCGGCCGGCGCGCCAATCACAACTCTAAGTAGGAGCACTCGTATGTCGCACGGCATGCACAACCGGATGCTCGGAGCATCGCTGTTCTTCCTGGCTATATTGTTTGTGCTGAGTATGGGGAAGCCTTCTGCGTTTGCAGCCGCGGCCGATCCGGCATTAGTAAAGGCCACGCAAGAGGCGGAAGCACAAGGCTTCACTTTCTTCGACAATCACGATGAGATCGTGGCAAAGGCCAAGGCCGAGGGCCGGATGCGCGCGCTTTTCGGCCTCGACAAGATCGCGATCAAAGCGCTGGTGGGCGCGTTTACGACGAAATATCCTTTCATTGAAACTCACGTTGAGGAGATCGAAGGTACGGACGCTTACCAGCGCTTCATTCTAGAGATGAAGTCGGGTAGAGCCTCCAATTGGGATGCGACCTTCATTCCAATTGACTTCTACAACGATTACTTACCCTTCCAAAAGAAATTCGACATTCTCGGAATGGCGACTCAAGGAATTCTAAGTATTCATCCCAAAATGGTGGACCCCCTAAACCGCAATACGGTTGCCTCCACCAGCATCATTCAGGTG
>JBOHVR010000029.1:0-16390 GCA_050735755.1 Binatia bacterium | reverse complement strand
ATAAGAACAAGACTCGCCAGTTTGGCTGTGCTAGTAATCATAACGACTTTATACTCCGTAGTATCCTGAGTGTCAAAGTTTTTTTTGGCTTACGGGCCTAACGGGCCGCTAAAAAGCCATGGAATGGTTTTTCGGCTGCTCTCCCGAGCGCTTCACGCTGCTTCTATCCTTTTCATCTATCCTCGACTCTTTGCGGCGTCCCCAGCGCCTTTTTCAGTGCTGCCATCTGGTTGTTCAAATGCCTTACGACGGCGGCTTCGGCTAATTCAGGATTTCTTTTCACAAACGCGTCCACTATCTGATCGTGTTCGCGCATCGAGAACTCGAGCCGGTCAGGCAATTTGAGAGCGAGCAGGCGGTTTTTTTGGATTTCCTGGCGCAGCTGATCGATCATCCGGTAGAGCCGCTCGTTGCGCGCAATCTCAGCTATGAAGCGGTGAAAATGGCTGTTGGCTTCGATGTAGCCCGGCAGATCCCGTTTCTGGTAACTCTCTTTAAGAAGCTGGTGCAGTTCCCTCAGCCGGGCAATCTCGTCTCCTTGCGCCCTCTGTACGGCCAGGCGCGCCGCCAATCCTTCGAGCGCGCTGGCAATCATATAGTAGTCTTCGGAATCCTCGATGGTGGGTTTACTGACGATGACCTCGTTGTTAGGGAGAAACGTCACGTAACCCTCGGTTGCCAGTTGCCTTAGCGCCTCGCGCAGCGGCACCTGACTGAACTTGAGTGAAGCGGCAAGCTTCTCTGCTGCAAGCTTTTCCCCGGGCGTAATTTTTCCCGCCAGAATAGCTTCTTTGAGTTTTTCGGCAATCAGGCGAATCAGGGACTTATAACGCTCTTCGGATCGCCCGGAACGGCGGCCAATCATGACTCTTTCTCCTTTTGCGTTTTCTTTCGCTCGGAGGGTGCGGTCACGCGATGCAAGAGTTGGGTAAAGGCTTCCTTGACCTTCTGCAACTGGCTTTTCACGGTGAAGCAATAAAAATTGTCGACGCGGCGCAGGTAGACTTCCCGGCCGGTTTTCAGGTGCTCTGTGTCTTCTCCCTGGGCGAAAATAAAGCGGCCCTTCCGGGTGCGGATCAAACCCAACGCGAGGGGGGATAGGAATCCATCCGGCGTGACATATAAGACCGTGAAGGTTTCCAGCCGGCCCTCATCTTCGGACTTGGGCAGCGATGGCTTTGGGATCGGGCGGCGCGTCATTGGAGGTGGCGGGGGCGTGGAATTGGGCGGGGAGCGGTGCTGCTCTGCCCGTTCCACAATGGTAACGAAATTGTTTGCGCCCAGGCCTCCGGTGCTCTGGGTCAAGGCACGCGTGACGGTCCGTTTGAATTTAGGTTCGACCTCCCCGCGCAGTCTTTTGACGACCTCAACGATCTGGGCCACTCCGCTCGCCCCCACCGGATGGCCCCGGGCCTTGAGGCCGCCAGACGGATTGATTGGCAGGTCACTCTGCAAAGCAGTCTTGCCGGCGGCGGCGGCATCGCCTCCCTTGCCAGCGGAAAAGAAACCCAGGTCTTCCGTGCCAATGATCTCAAAAATAGTAAAGGCATCGTGGACTTCGGCAAAATGGATGTCCTTGGGACCGACTCCCGCCATGGAATAGGCACGCCTCGCGGCCGCCTCTGTGGCGGGAAAGGAGACAAAGGATTCGCGCTCGCGCAAGCTTGTCGGACCAGTGCCTTGCCCTATCCCGGAAACGATTAGATCGGTTTTTTCGCCGGTGAGAAGGACAGCAGCGGCACCATCGGTAATGGGAGCACAATCGAAAAGCCGCAACGGTGTCGCGACCCACCTGCTGGCGAAGTACTCTTTCTCTGAGATGGCTTTTTGGAATTGCGCTTTGGCGTTATGAGAGCCGTTGAGGTGATTTTTGATGGCAATTTTGCAAAGCAAGCTCTCCAAGCGGGCGTGCGAGAGACGATACCGTTTGCGGTAGCTCTCGGTCATCATGGCTGCCAAAGCCGGCATCGTGGCGCCGCAGAGCCGTTCTTCCTTGTCGATTACTTCAGCGAGGATGCGTGTCGCCGCACTGGTGCTCAAATGTGTCATTTTTTCTCCGCCCAAGACGAGCACGCGACGATAGTGTCCCGAGGCGATGGCTTGGAAGCCGGCGTGAAAAGCGGCGGCGCCCGCGGAAGAAGCGGTCTCGACCCGCACCGCAGGAATGCCAGTGAAACCCAAAGCCTCCACGGTTTCGGACGCGATGTTGCCGGAGCCGGTAAATTCTTCAGAGTTCATCGCGCCAACGAAGACAGCTTCTATCGAATCGACAGGCGAGCTTGCGAGAGCGTCAGTCGCAGCCTGGCAAAGAAGTCCGGTGAGTGAGCTGGATGACTTGCCGAACTTGGTCATTCCTACGCCGCCAATGTAAACCGGTTGCATGGGGATATTTTATACCAAGGCGGCGCGTCCTTCTATCTGTGCGGCGAAGGGTTGCTGGGTTTGCGCGCGCTAGCGGCGGATTTTACACCGCCCCTATTCTGTTCGGCGAACGCAAAGGCTGAATCAGGCGAAACTATTGCGGACTCTTTTGCAGCTCCTTGAGCGCTTCTTCGAGTCTTTTTAGCTCATCGCCGAAGCCCGCCCAGTTCCCCTGGCGCAGTAGCTCCTGCGCGCGCTGGTAGTGTTCCAGCGCGCGATTCGCCTGGGTCTTGGCGGCGGCGGCTTTTTCCGGCAATGCGACGGTTATTGGCACCGGGGCCGTGGCGGTGCGCCCGCTAAAAATGCGCTCGAGGGATTGTTCCAAGGTTTCTTCCATAGCGATCTGATTGCCGAACGCGGTAATGACCCGTTTGAGTTCGGGCAGTGAACCCTTGTTCGATGACGCCAAGTAAAGCGGCTGAACATAAAGGAGCGACTGCTCGATGGGAATGGCGAGCAGGCTGCCGCGGATCACCTGTGACCCCTGCTGGTTCCAAAGGGCGAGTTGCTGGGAAATAAAAGTGTCCTGATTAATTCGCGCTTCGATTTGTTTGGGCCCGTAGACGAGCTTGGCTTTGGGGAAGTCGAGCGCGATGAGCTTGCCGTAATTGGGCGGGTCGCTCCGCGCCGCCAGCCAGGCGCGCATATTGTCGCGATTGTTGGGCGTAAAGGGCAGAAGCAGAATGAATTCTTCCCTTTTCTCTCCGGGCAAACGCATGATGGTGTAGTAAGGTTCCATCTCCTGGTCCTGCCGGTCAATAACAGTGCGCGGAATACTCAGCAGGTCTTCTTTGTTATAAAAGACCTGCGGGTCTTGCATGTGATAGGTGGCATAAATGCGCGCCTGGATCTCAAACATGTCCTGCGGGTAGCGGATGTGCGCGCGGAGATCCTCGGGCATGGCATTGAGAGGCTGGAAAAGACCGGGAAAAGCGCGCGCGTAAGCCTGCACCACCGGGTCCTCGGGGTCGCTCAGATAAAAACTGACGGTTCCGTTATAGGCGTCGACGACCGCCTTAACCGAGTTGCGAATGTAATTTCCAATCCGCCGGGTCGGTTGCGAATAAGGGTAGTATTCCGACGTTGTGTAGGCGTCGACGATCCAGAAGAGCCTTCCGCCTGCACCAACGACCAGGTAGGCGTCTCTATCCGAAGTGATGAACGGAGCAATCTTTTGCACGCGCTCATGAATCTGCCGGTGATACATAATCCGGCTTTCCCGATTGATGTCGTTGGAAAGCAGGATTCTCAGCGTGGCGTAACGGGCGGAAAAGATCATTTTGCGCCAGAAGGAATCGATCGGAACGCCGCCTTTCCCATCATAATCTGCGTAAACGTTTTGGTCTCCCGACGGGTAGTCAAGTTCTTGAGCGCTGGTTTTCACTACCACGTAGGGATTGGCCAGCTCGCCGTAGTAAATTTCCGGGCGCGTAATCTTCACAAATCCTTCCGACACAGGCGGGATGTCCTTGACAAAAAATTCAGGTAGTCCTTCCGGCGTCACTTGGTTTACCGGCCCAAAAACGACACCGTAGCCATGGGTATAGGTCAGGTGCTCGTTGATCCAAATACGGCTTGGGAGATGCTGGTGCGAAAGCTCGCGCGCCGACAGCATGACCTGGCGGTAAGTGCCGTCCAATTGATAACGGTCGTTGTCAACATCCACGAATTTATAGTAGGTCCGAATCTCCTGGAGCTGGGCGTAAGTCGCCAGCAGGGGCCGGTGATCCCAAAGACGGACGTTTTTGATCGTGAGATCGTTGCGTTTGAGGTCGGCGGCGGTAAGTTCCTCGGCTGCCGGAAAGTCCTGGGATTCGACCTTGTCCAAGCCGTAAGCGCGTCTTGTGAAATCAATGTTGCGCTCGATGAAAATACGTTCGGCGGCAATCTCGTTGGGCACCACGCGCAGTCGTTGGAGAAGGATCGGGTAGAGAGTAAGCCCCACGAGATGAACGCCGATGACTGCGCCCACACCGATAAACAGGTAGCGGTACCCAGGCCGATAGATCTGCACAATACAAAGCGCTGCGGCGAACAGGGAAAGCACCGCAAGAAGTCGAAGCGCGGGAAGCTGGGCGTAAACGTCCGTGTAGCCGGCCCCAAAGGAAGCCGCCCGGGTGGAATAAAGCAGATTGAAGCCGTCCAAAGCATAACCCGCTGCCTTAACGACAAGCAAGGCGCCGAGCAGCAGAAACAAGTGAGTTCGTGCTCGCTGGGTTAGAAACAGGCCGTTCGGGGTCAAGCGCAGGCTCTGATAAAGGAGATAGGTCGCAGCCGTCGCGCACAGAACCAATCCTAGAGTGAAAAGCAGCCAGTGATAGAGAGACAACAGGGCGGGAAAGCGAAAGACGTAAAAACCGACGTCCAAGCCAAAGAGGGGATCGGCAATACCGAAAGGAACCGCGTTGAGAAAGAGCACGAGCGTTTCCCAATGCGCGGCGGCCTGCGGCGCGGTCATCAAACCAAGCACAGCAGCCCCGGGCAAAAGCAGGCGCCGGAGCAGCGGTTCAACGATTTCCAGACTGGGAAGCTCGATAATGTTTTCTTGCACAAAAAAACGGAACCCTTGAGGCCTCTGGGCGGCAAGGCGCACATTGAAATAGACGAGCGCGAAGAAAAGCCCGCCAAAGAGCGCACCCAGGAAAAACTTCAGGCCCAGAGTCTTGGTAAAAACCTGGGTAAACCCGAGTTCCTGAAACCAGAGCCAGTCGGTGTAGAGCGAAAGTGCCTGGCCGATAAACAGAAAGGCAAAGAAAATTAGGAAAATAATCAAGCTAGAGAAACGTCTCACGTGAATCCCTCATCCCTAAGCGGGTCGCAGAGCTTTTTGTGCCTGACGGGGTTATCCCAAAAGTTATCGCTCCTCTTATGCGAAAATCACGCAGGACTCAATAGCGTTGCAAAGATCACCGCGCCTTACGCGGATGATATTGGGCCAAAGGCGGCTCTCACGGGAAAGTCAGATAGGCAGGGAAGCGCCGGAGGACAGTCGTAACCGTTCCCTACCTGCCGGTTGCCGGCTATCTGTTTGCGTCAGAGCGGCGGTTAGTGATATGAGCTGCCCTTGGTTTGGATCATGACTTGCTATCTAGTGCGGCACGGTGACGCAAAGCCGGCGGCGCAGGACCCCCGGCGACCTCTAAGCGATTTGGGTCAGAGACAAGTCGAAAGGGTCGCGGCGGCGGCGGCTGCCCGCGGGGTAAAGGTCGCCGAGGTCTGGCACTCAGACAAGATCAGGGCGCAACAGACAGCCGACATTATGGCGCGCTTTCTGGGAAATCCTGCAATCACGTGCGAAGTCCAGGGATTGGCTCCGGAAGATGACCCTGTAATAGCTCAAGTTGAACTCCAAAGCGCTCCTGATCGCATCATGCTGGTCGGGCACTTGCCTCACCTCAGTCGCCTGGTCTCACTGCTCGTCGCCCGGGACCCGGATAGGCAAAGGATCGAAGTCCCCACGGCGGCAATGATTTGCCTCGGAGGTGAGTCGGAAAACTGGAAAATCGAGTGGAGTCTAACCCCCGACGAGGCGTGATCGCCTGCTCGATGCCGCGGGTCCCCGGCGAGCGCTTAGCGGCATTGTTCATAGCGATCGCATTGCCCGAGAAAGTGTGATGACGAGTGTTTGACATTGCACGGCACCGCATCCAGTTGACGGTTGGCTGCGGATGTTTTACAAATTAGAATCTTCGAGAGCCCGCTCTCATAAGGTGGGCGGGATGAAAAGCGATGGCTGCGGAAACTTTAACGATTACCGATAATCGGACCGGCAAGACCTATCAGATCCCGGTCCGAGATGGGGCCATAAACGCCCTTGATCTGCGCCAGATTCGCGTGTCGGAGGATGATTTTGGCTTGGCGGCCTATGATCCAGGTTTCATGAATACGGCTTCATGTTACAGCCGGATCACCTATATCGATGGGGACAAGGGGATCTTGCGCTACCGGGGCTATCCGATTGAGCAGTTGGCGGAAAAGGGCACCTACCTCGAGACGGCCTATCTTATCTTGTACGGCGAGCTGCCGACCCAATCGCAGCTCGACGAGTGGGCCTACAACATTACCTATCACACGATCCTGCACGAGAACATCAAAAAAATTATCGACGCGTTTCATCACGACGCCCATACGATGGGGATGTTGATCAGCATGGTGGGCGCCTTATCGACATTCTATCCCGAGTCCAAGGATATCTTTAATAAAGAATCGCGCGTCAAACAGACCTACCGTCTGATTGCCAAGATGCCGACTTTGGCTGCCTTTGCCTACCGGCACAGCATCGGGATGCCCTATACCTATCCCGACAACGACTTGAGTTACACCGGCAACTTCTTGAACATGCTCTTCAAGATGACCGAGCTCAAGTACAAGCCTCATCCGGTGTTAGAAAAGGCCCTGGACGTGCTCTTTATCCTGCACGCCGATCACGAGCAAAATTGCAGCACGAACGCGATGCGCGGAGTCGGCAGCTCCCACGTGGATCCTTATTCCGCGATCGCGGCGGCCAATGCGGCGCTCTATGGTCCCTTGCACGGCGGGGCCAATGAGCAAGTTCTCAAGATGCTGATTGAGATCGGCTCTAAAGACAAAGTTCCGGCTTTTGTCGAGAAGGTCAAACGCGGCGAGGGCAGGCTCATGGGCTTTGGCCACCGCGTCTACAAGAACTATGATCCGCGCGCGAAGATCATCAAGCAAACTGCCGACATGGTCTTCGAGGTCAAAGGGCGGAACCCGCTACTGGACGTCGCTTTGGAGCTAGAACGGATCGCGCTGCAGGATGACTACTTCATCAAGCGCAAGCTGTATCCCAACGTCGATTTCTATTCCGGCCTGATTTACCAGTCGATGGGATTTCCCGTGGAAATGTTTCCCGTGCTGTTTGCCATTCCGCGAACTTCGGGTTGGATTGCCCAGTGGGAAGAAATGCTTCTCGACTCCGAGCAGAAACTCGCCCGCCCGCGCCAGATCTACAAAGGCCACGAAGTCCGCGATTACGTGCCGCTGGGAAAAAGAGGCTAGATCTTCGAATCTGCTCCGATCACTCCCGCGCCGCGAGTGCGCCCCCGTCCACCGGCAGATCGATTCCGACCACAAAGTCCGCGTCGTCACTGGCTAAAAAGAGCGCCGCCAATGCGATGTCTTTGGGTGTCCCTCTACGCCCGGCGAGGTTTTTGACCAAACGGTTTTCCGGCACCACGTCTTCGCCCACGGGAGAGCCGATCCGGTTAGGGCTAATCGAGTTGACGCGGATACCGTGCGGAGCGAGCTGCACGGCAAGGGTGCGTGTGAGGTTCAACAGGCCCGCCTTGGCCGCGGTATAAGCCGTGGCGTCACGCCGTCCCATGTGCCCGGAGGTCGATGCCATGTTAATAATACGGCCGCCGCGCTTCTGGTCGATCATGATGCGGCCCACGTATTTCGTGCACAAAAAGACGCTCTTCAAACTTACAGCCATCACTCGATCCCATTCTTCCTCGGTGACATCAAAAATACTCTTACGGTCCGTGATCGCGGCGTTGTTGACCAAGATATCCACGCCGCCCCATTTTTTTACCACCGCCTGGGTCATCTTTTCGACTGAGGCGGATGACGAGACGTCGCAAACCAGCGGTAGAGCATGGTCCGGGGTGGTAGCGTTGATCGCGCGGGCGACCCTCTCGCCGCGCCCGGGGTCGTTGTCCACGACCGCGACAAAAGCTCCCTCAGCAGCGAAGACCTGAGCGATTTCCTCTCCGATATTGCGACCCGCGCCGGTGACGATCGCCACCTTCTTGTTTAATTTCATAACTTCTCCTTATCGGTCAGATTTTCATGGGCGGCTTGCACCCTTTTCCATACCCCAAGGAACGTTCACAGTTCAACGATCATACCATCTTCAGCCGTCTGCACTGCCAGCGCGGAGCGCCGCGCGAGCATCTCTGGTCCCATATGAGTCAGAAGCAAGCGCTTGCACTGGAGCCGCGCCAGGTTCGCCGCGATCTTTTTGTAGCTCATGTGACTGCTGGAGTCTTCGTCGAAGAAACAACACTCGCACAAGAAAAGATCTACGTTACGGGCGTGGCGGATAAACAGATCCGTCCAGGCCGAATCACCCGAATAGAGGATTTGCTTCCCGCGGTAGGAGACCTTCAGACCCAGGGAGACGTCGCGCACTTGATGGGGCACGCGAAAAGGGAGGAGCTCAATGCCGCCAATGTTCACGGCTTTGTCGGGCTCTAGCGTGTGAAAGCAAATCGGCGGAAGCTCTTTGGGCTCTTCGGCGCTGCCGTACATGATTTGGAATAGCTCGCGAACTCTCCCTTCAGTTCCCGCCGGCCCCGCCAGCTGCAACGGGCCGGAGCGCGGGTTGGCGTACAGAGCATCGATTAAGAAAAACGGCACGCCGCCGAAGTGATCGCCATGAAGGTGGCTTAAGAGGATCGCATCGAGCCGGGCGGGGTCGAATCCGGCCCGCTTCAGGGCGAGCAAGGAAGTCGGACCGCAGTCAAGAAGGAAGAGGCCATCCTCGGCCGCGATGAGATAACCGCTTTGATTCCTGCCGCCGCTGCCGAAAGCGTCGCCGCAACCGAGGACGTGCAATTTCATGAGAAAGACAGAGACAGAGATTTGAGACAGAGAATTTCGGTCGTCATCTCATCAGCCCGCTAAGCATTCTGGCTATCTCATCGCATTCGTCATATATCTTTTGAAAACTATCTTGCCCCACAAATCCACGCTGCTTCATAACTTGCAGCAAGCTGACTACTTCATAAACCGATCCCTTAGCAATGTTGAAAAACTGGCGGGATTCTCTTTTCCCTTCTCTTCCTGTGCCCTCAGCAATATTTGTGGAGATGGATAGGGAAGCTCGGCCGGATCTGCTCTCCGAGGGAGAATTGCTCCGATTGAGGAAGTTTCGCTGTATGGGTGGAAAGATTCTCGTACAGCGTTATCGATCTCTTCCAAACCTCCAGCCTCCTCGAACTTAAACATCCGCGAATTAGACATCCATCTGCCGGAACAAAACACTTGCCAATGTCCGGACTCTATCTCTGTCTCCATTCTCTGTCTAGCGCGTTCCAACTCACCGCCCGTTCAATTGTGATCCGAATGACCGGACATCCTTCGAGCGGCATGGCGCGGTACTGCGGGTATCTGTCGCGGAGAAGTCGCAGCGCCCGCGCGTGCTTTTCCCCTCCGCTGAGCACCGTTGCTGTGCCGTGAACCAGCGTATACGCGAGCCGGGTCCAATCCTCGTCATACTCGTCGATGACAACGGCAACGCGAGGATTATCCTGAATGTTGCGCAACCGCTTGAGCTTTGCGGCAGGCACGCGTTTCGGCTTGGCGTCCAAGACGCTGTAAAGGCAGGAGCCGTCGCAGGCATAACAGATAGGGACCACGTGGGGCCGGCCGCGGCAATCGGCGGTGGCCAAATGGCCTATCCGATGCCGATCAAGGAATTTTTTTTGCGCCGCTGTCAGTGGCATTAAAGTGATACCGAACGACCGTGCTGTGCGGGACGAGCCTTATTTTAACAACGCGTTCGTGCGCTTGGTAGAAGCAGTTGCTTTTTATCGGCAGCGCATCTAAATTGAGGCCGTGCCTACAAACAAACGGCCCTTCTTTGCCCGTTACACGACAAGTCTCTGGCTCCGCTTTCTGCGTTTTAACATTCTCTCTAACAAAAAACTCGAAGACGAGTTAGCGGAACTCGACCTCACAGGGCCGCAGTTCTACGTTCTGGCCACGATCGGTTACACGGGAGGCGTTCCGTTCGGTGAGATCGGGCAGAAGATGATGGTCACGGTCAGCAACCTAACGGGGATCGTGGACCGTTTAGAGGAGAAGGGACTGGTGCTCCGAGACCGCGATGCTCATGACCGGCGCGTGGTTCGTGTTAAGCTCACCCCCAAGGGAGCGAAAGTCTACAAGAGCACGATCCCCCTTTTCGAAAAGAGCGTCTCAGAATTTTTCTCGCCGCTCGATAAGCCGCAACAAAAAGAGCTGGCGGCGCTTTTACGCAAGTTGATCCGCGTTGCGCCCCAAGCGTAGGCGCTTCTCATTTGACAGAGTTCGTTCGCAACTATAAAGTTTAAGCATAAACTTTTTCTCTACATACCATAACTCCAATGGCGAAGGAACGAGAGCCTAAAGGCCCGGTCGGGCTCCAGCGGGTCAAAAAATGGCTATACGCAAAGGATCTTGACGAGCGCGGGTCAGGGTGTGTCCTTTGCGGCTCCTGTTACGGGCACGGTCCGGCCAATCCCATGGAGGACGAGCCCGGATTCAAAACGAAATGCCCTCCCTACGAGTTTTATCGTTTTCAACGGTTCACACCCAAATCACGCTGGCTCATGGCTCAACGCCTTTTTCATGGTCTCGACGAGATCACGCCGGAATTAAAAGAGGTCATCTATACATGCACCACGTGTCTCATGTGCCAGGAGATCTGCGGCGTGCGCAATGACGGCGCGGGGCCTTGGGACATTGCCGTAGCAGTGCGGGAAGAAATCACGAAGAAACAAGGCCCTCTAGAAGCGCATGTTCCGATTCTGGAGGCGTTGCAGCAACACGGCAATCGCTGGAATGAAGGCACAGAGCAACGCGCCCGGTGGGCCGATGGGTTGGGGTTGCGGCGTTTGCGTGAGGGCACGACACAAACCCTCCTTTTTGCCGGTTGCTCGGCGAACCAGTTGAGCGGACGCGCAGGAGTGATCGCCCTGGCACGGATCATGCGGCAGGCCGAAGAAGATTTCGCGATTTTGGGGGAAGAGGAAAAGTGTTGTGGATTGTACGCCAAAGACCTGGGCTTTCGCGATGAGTACTACCGGCTGGAAGAGGAGAACGCGGGCACCATCGTGACAGCCGGCGTAAAGAGGATTGTGACCGCTTGTGGGAGCTGCCTCAGGATCTGGCGGGATTATCCCGGAGCGAAGTTAGCCGGCGTCGAGTTAATGCACGGCATTGAGTATGTCGAGCGTATGCTGCAGGAGCACCGCTTGAGATTTGCCAAGGCTGTGCCGCGAAAAGTTACTTATCATGATCCCTGCCATCTCGGCCGAGGTTGTGGCGTCTACGAAGCCCCAAGAAACGTGCTGAGAGCGATTCCGGGGGTAGAGCTGGTGGAAATGCCACGCCATAAGCGGTGGTCCTGGTGCTGTGGAGGTGGCGGCGGCGTGCCGGAAGCATTCCCTGAGCTGGCGGCATGGAATGCGCAAGACCGCCTCAAAGAGGCCAAGGATACCGGGGCCGAGATTTTGCTCACCACAAGCGCTTTGTGTCTGCGCAGTTTCGCTCACAGCGACAGCGCCGATCCGAGAGCTCAAGACCTGCTTGAATTCGTTTACCAAGCCCTCTAGCGCATGCGTAAAGAACCACACTTCACGCCGCAAAAGATGCTGACCCTGCTCAACATCAAGGAGGGGTCGTTGGGTTCGTGCGCGCTCGTCCCCGGTCCCAAAGAACGGAGCCAAATGCTTCTGAAACAGCTTGATAACCCGTTCAAAGCGTTCTCCTTTTTGGACTATGAAATGTACACAGGCCGCTTCGATGGCAAGATGGTTTCCGTGGGTAACGGCGGCCGTTACGCGGCGGACACCGCGATCACGACGGAAATCCTATGCGCGGGCGGGGTTGAATGGCTCCTGCGAGTCGGGAGCTGCGGCGCAGTGCAAAAGAAAGTTAAGATTGGCGACCTCGTCATCGTGACGGGCGCGCGCCGCGGCGAAGGAACGAGCCCGTACTACGTGCCCCAAAATTTTTCCACGTTGTCGCATCCTGAGATTGTCCGCGTCTTGGTCGAAGCCGCCAAGTCCTTTCAAGTTCGATACCATCTTGGCTGGGTCTACACGACGGACGCTCTGTTTCAGGAAACGCCGGAGCTTATCGACGAGCTCGAACAGCAGGGAATTGCCGGCATCGATATGGTCACGTCGGCGTTTCTAACCATCGCCCAGGTGCGCGGAAAAAAAGCCGGGGCCATTCTCGCCGTGTCTGACGAATGCCTTACCGGCAAGATGGGATTTCGCCATCCGCGTTTTCTGAGCGCGGAGGAGAAAATGACGGAAGTGGCATGGAAAGCCTTGCGGCTGCTCGGATAAATCCCGTGCCAAAAAAACCAAGCCCGCTGTTTGTTCCCGTGCACTGGCGCGGGGATCATTTTGTTATTTTGGATGAGGCCCAATTGCCTGGCCAGGTGGCCTACCTCGAAGTCCGCAACGTTGAGCAAGCTGTCACTGCAGTCAAGGAGATGAAGACGCGCGCCTTTGGCCAGGTCTTGACTCTTTTGTATGCGGTAGCCCTCCTCGCGGAGACGAGCGCGGAAAAGGAATTTCCCGGGCTCAAAAAGCAGATTCTCGAACTCGGTGAGCGCTTTCGCCAGGCACGCTCGACGTTCGATTTTGGCGGGCTGGTTGATGGGCTCTTTAAAACTTTAGGCCTACCCTCTCCGGGCGCGGAAGTCGGACCCTGGATCGCGGCGCGCGCGCGCGATTTTGCAGCATCCATTATCAACGCCCGGACGCGGAGAGCTAGCAGGGCGGCGGAGCTATTGCCCAGCCCTTGCCGCCTCCTGACGCACTGCAACGTCAGCGGCGAATTGGTGGCAGTCGCTGAGCGCTGTGCGGCCTTGGGTAAAGAATTCTCTGTGATTGCCACGGAGACTCGTCCCTACCTTCAAGGCGCGCGCCTGACCGCGTGGGAGCTTTCTCAAGCCGGAGTCAATGTGGAGTTGATCCCTGATTCCGCTTCGGCGCAGATCCTCGCCAAAGGCGAAGTCAATGCGGTACTGGTCGGCGCGGACCGTTGCGCGCAAAACGGCGACATCGTCAATAAAGTGGGCACGTTTCCGCTGGCTCTCGCCGCCCGCGCCTATGGGATTTCCTTTTACGCTCTGGTGCAACACCCGGGTTCTCTCGCCAGCGGGAACCACGTGACCATTGAAGAGCGCCCGGTGCAGGAGTTGCTAACGTTTCAAGGTTTAGCCTTGGCGCCGGACGAAATTCAGGGGAGCTATCCGGCATTCGATGTCACGCCGGCGGAGCTAATCGCCCGTCTGGTCGGCTTCGACGACGCGTTCACGC
This sequence comes from Binatia bacterium, assembly GCA_050735755.1. Classification (GTDB taxonomy): domain Bacteria; phylum Desulfobacterota; class Binatia; order UBA9968; family UBA9968; genus DATMAM01. The sequence continues at coordinate 2,906 of JBOHVR010000029.1, read as the reverse complement.
CTGAAGAATTCCGGCGGAAATATCAAACGGCTCCGGTCGAATCGGCTGAAGCAACGCAGGCTCGAACTCAATTTGTGCTCATCTATGGCGTGCCGCGGCCGGATGGTTACGCGCATCTCTCCAGCGTTCTCAAAGCGGAGCTCGCTCAGGCGATTCTTGTTCCTGAGATGCGTCCCGGACTCTGGGGAGCGCGTGTGGTAGCCCGCCAGCTTCGGGAGCGCCGTATTTCGACCACGCTTGTTTCCGATAACATGATGGGAATCTTTTTTGCGCGGGGCCAGATCCGACGCGTGCTTTTATTTTGCTCGGACCTGAGCAAGAGCGGGCCTGCGGGAATTTGCGGCCTGCTGCTGACCGCATTACTCGCGCACGCGCACAAGGTCCCGATGGAATTGCTGGCGGCGGACGATGCCACGCGGCTTCCCTTGGACGCGGACGCGACCACTTTCCTGGGCCAGAAGGTATGCCCGGAGGGGGTGAACGCTTACCCGCTGACGCACGATGTTGTCCCCTGGCATTTTTTTCACGGCGCGTAGCTGACGCCCAATGGAAGATTTCCAACACGCGATGATCCAGTGGGGCGCGCGCCTGTTTGAGCGCAGGCTCGTAAGCGGTTGGGGCGGCAACGTGAGCTGTCGCGTGGGCAAAGAACGTATATTGATTACCGGGCAACATGCGCCGCTCGGATTTCTGGCGCCGGAGGACCTGGTCTTAGTTGACACCGGGGGCCATGCGATTCGTCAAGGCCGTCAACCCTCGAGCGAGACTGCGCTCCATCTGGCGGTCTATGGTAACACGGAGGCGCAAGCCGTGATCCACGCCCACCCGCCGCAAGTATTGGTCTTTTCGCTATCGCATGATCATTTCGTTCCTCTCAGTTTTGAGGAGAAGTATACGCTCGGGCAAGTCGCAGTTGTGCCCCAGGACACGCCGACGGTGACTCAGCCTGAGGCGGTCGTCGGCGAACTTCGCCTCCGGCCCATTGTCATTCTTAAGGGTCACGGAACGGTCGCGATGGGGAAAGATTTAAAGGAGGCATTTCTGCTGACGGATCTGCTGGAGGAAGCGGTTCATTGCCAGCTTCTTAAGTCAGGCAAAGATGTCGGGGATGCGGCGCCGGCGCCGGTCCATGTCGCGCGCGCGGCCGGCCAACGGTTGTTTTCACGCGGCCACATCGCGGCGCTCGTCAACGCCGCGAATACCGACACGGAATTTCTTCATCAGGGCAGCGAGACGGCTCTGACGACGAGCCTGACGATCGCCCGGGAAGATGACGGCGCGCGCTGGACCCTGGTGTTTCTCGACGGCAAGATCACGAGCTTTAGCGATTCCGGAGAAGGCGAGTTTGTGATTAGCGGAAAAGAAGAGTGGTGGAAAGCGATCTTTCAAAACCAATTGGACCCGTTTCAGGCGACCCAGCAGGGAAAGCTCGCGCTCGCAAGCGGCGAGATGTGGAAGCTTTCCCGCTGGTTCAAGCCTTTTCAGAGGGCGTTTCAGTTATGGCAGGCCATTCCGATCAAGTAGGTTTTTTTCCCGCCGCGAAGCTCGAGGAAGCGGCGCAGAGACATCCCGAAAAACCGGCGCTAATTGCGCGCGACGGGCAACTGCGCTTTGGCAACTTGGCGGAGCAAGTGGGATCCTTGGCCGCGCATCTTCAAAGCGAGGGCGTCCATCAAGGAGACCGGGTCGGTGTGCTCCTGCCCAATTCCCTTGCCATTCCGCTGAGCTACTTTGCCACGCAGAAAGTCGGCGCTACCACGGTCATCCTGGATGTGCGGCTGAGGGGAAAAGAGCTTGAAAGGGTCCTGCGCAATGCCGATTTGCGGCTTCTCATCACGCACGCGCGGCTCATGCCCGAGCTTGCCGAAGCGCTAGGCGAGTTACCGCCGCTTCCGCGCTGGCTCGTCGAAGGACAAGGAGAACAGAGCTTCGAAGCCAGACTCTCCAGCGCGCCGACTGCATTCACGCCTCCCCAACTGCGGGCCAGCGATGACGCGATCATTCTTTACACGTCAGGGACGACCGGCGAGCCTAAAGGAGTGGTGCTTAGCTATCTCAATATGGCTCAATATCCCATCGTGATGTCGCGATTGGGAATCACCGATGCCAACACCGTGAGAGGATGCATTCTCCCGATGTCTCATATTGTCGGACCGATCGTGTGCAACGACATGGCCGACAAGGGTTTTACCGTGGTGATCTTCGATCAATTCAATCCGCTCACCTTGTTGGAGGGAATCGACCGGCATCGAGTTTCCGTTTTTGAATGCGTGCCAACTCTCTTTCAAATGATTCTGGGCGTTCCTAACCTGGCCCAACATGACACCGGCAGTCTCAAGATTGCGGCCATGATGGGAACTACGGTTCCGCTACCGCTGCTCCGCGCCTTCAAGGCGGCGCAACCGCACGTCAAGGTAATTCAGGGCTATGGACTTACCGAAACCTCGCCCTTGATCACTCTCGTCGAGCCCGAGAAAGCCGAGACCAAGATGGGAAGCATCGGCCGGGCGGTTTCGGGAGTCGAGGGTAAGGTTGTGAACGACAGCGGTGCGGAGGTGGCCGCGGGGGAGCCGGGTGAGATCGTTACCCGCGGCTCCCATGTAATGAAGGGCTACTTCCGCCACCCTGAGGCGACAGCGGAACGGATCCGCGACGGCTGGCTTTACACTGGCGATGTCGGCCAGCGTGACAATGACGGCTATTATTACCACCTGGGTAGAAAAGACGACATGATTATCACCGGAGGACTCAACGTCTATCCGGCGGAGATCGAGAGTCTGCTGTGCGAGCATCCCAAGGTTCAGGAAGCAGTCGCCTTTCCCATTCCGGATCCCAAGAGGGGCAACGTGATCGGTGCGGCTGTTATCACTAAGTCCTGGGAATACGCAGGCTAGAAGGAGCTGTTG
>JBOHVR010000028.1:0-10448 GCA_050735755.1 Binatia bacterium | reverse complement strand
GGCCAAACGCAGCCAAGGTTTTTTTGGAATACATGCTGTCGGAGAGATTCCAGCAAGTCATTGGTCAGGAGGCCACGCCCATCCGGAAGGGTATCAAACCGGCAATCAGAGAGTTTGACCTGGATCTCGCCTCATTGCTGCCCAGGCCTGTGGCTGAAACACGCGAGCAACGTGAGGGCTATTACAGGTTGGCTGAATCCATATACGGAATCCGATGATTCGTCTCAGGACCGTCCTAGCCACCGGCCTATTGATCCTAGTTGCCTTTCTCGTTCTCCCGCCTTTCGTGATGCTTTTCATCGGCAGCATCTGGGGTGCGCCCCCGGGTGCGCCAGGACGGCTCTCTCTTCAGGCCTACTTTGTCGCTTTTACAGAACCCTACACCTATCGCGTGATTGCAAACAGTCTCTATATATCGCTGGCTAAAACGGCGCTCGCCACGATCTGGGGAGTAGCGCTGGCGTGGCTGGTTACGCGTACGGACATACCCTTCCGTCGCACGATGGAGGTGTTAATCCCGGTGCAGTTCTTCATACCGTCTATCTTTAACGTCTTCGCGTACCTGATATTTTTCAATCCCAACACCGGACTCGCGAACGTGGCCTTAATGGAGATTTTCGGGCTGACGACTGCACCTCTGAACCTCTATTCCTATGGCGGAATGATTTTCGTTATGGCGATAGGGAGCACAGCCTTTGTCTTCGTATTGACTTATGGTGCGTTTCGGGGTCTGGATCCCGCGCTCGAGGAGAGCGCCCGTGCTTGCGGCGCGGGAACAGTAGAGACGCTAGTTCGCATCACCGTTCCTTTGGTTGCGCCCGCAATCCTGGGAGCTCTCATCTTGTCGTTTATTTCGGGCATCGAGGCCTTCGAGGCACCAGTTCTGATAGGAAGTCCTGCAGGCATCTTTGTTTTCACCAACGAGATCTACCGCGCAATCTCATTTTTCGATCCCCCGCGGTATGGGGTGGCCACCGCGCTTGGAGTTTCGGTCATACTCTTAACCTTCTTCCTTGTGGCCATTCAGTGGTCCGTGCTGGGCCAGCGGCAGTATTTTACGATCACCGGTAAGGGTTATAACCCGCGACTCATCCGCCTCGGTCGTTGGCGGTGGTTGGGCTTCACTGTTGGTGCCGTCTATGTTTTGGTAGCCGTTATACTCCCCGTTGGCCAGCTTCTATTTTCGTCAATGCAATCGGTTCTCGGAGTCTACAGTTTAAATTCATTGACCCTGAACAACTACAGGGAAGCGTTTCTGGATCCGATCATCGTCAGAGCGCTGCGGAATACGGTGCTCCTCGCATCGATGGCAGCATTTTTTGGCATAATTCTTTCCGCTTTGGTCGCGTATGTGGTGACGCGAACGCAGTTTCGGGGCAAAAGGTGGCTGGATTTGTTGTGTTGGCTGCCTTGGACGATTCCAGGCATTGTGCTGGCCATAGGGATGCTTTGGGCTTACCTCACTATTCCCGGCCTGTGGATTTTTTATGGAACACTGTGGATTTTGTTGATTGCCTACATTTTAAACGGCCTTCCGCTGGGGGTGCGCGCCGTGAGCGGGACCATGGTCCAGGTTCATCGGGAGCTTGAAGACTGCGCCCGAGTTCATGGGGTCACATGGCTCAGGACGTTCTGCTCGATCGTGCTGCCGCTCATTGCGCCAGGACTGCTCGCCGCGGGGATCTTTTTCGCTTACATCGCGGTTCGCACTCTGGGTTCGGTCATATTGTTATACGGGTATGGAACAGAAGTGTTGAGCATTGTCATGCTTCAATTTTGGGCGGAGCGGACCCCTCAGCTGGTTAGCGTATTGGCCATTGTGATGTTATCGCTCGTAACTCTCCTCTCTGCGATTCAGCGATGGCTACTTTTTAAGGGGCGTCAACCTGCTCAGGTCAGGCGAGGTGAGAAAGAGCTCGAGGGTGCTGTGGCGGCGGGAGGGGCAGCATGAACGCGGTGCAACCATGCCTGTAGTAGCTGCGCATGATCTCTCCAAGGTATTCGGTGATGTCCGCGCGGTAAACGGAATTAGCTTTGACGTTGGCGAGGGTGAGTTTGTAACTCTTCTCGGGGAAAGCGGGTGCGGGAAGACAACCACTCTACGATTAATAGCAGGCCTCGAGGAAAACGATGAGGGGAAGATAGTGTTGGGAGGAGACGTTGTTAGTGACCCCAAAGCGGGAATCCTCGTTCCTCCAGAAAAGCGAAGGATAGGAATGGTCTTCCAGTCCTACGCTATATGGCCCCACATGACCGTTTTTGGGAACGTCGCCTTTCCTTTGAAAGTCCGCCGGCTGCCGCGCAGCGAAATTCGGGAGCGAGTGGAGAGGGTGCTTGAATTGGTGGACTTGAGAGATTTGGCTCCCAGGCTCGCTACGCAATTGAGCGGCGGCCAGCAGCAACGCGTCGCCATAGCCCGGGCGCTCGCATGCGATCCAGCGATCCTCCTGATGGACGAGCCCTTGAGCAATCTTGATGCGAAGCTTCGAGAGCGGATGCGCTTCGAGCTTCGGGAGATGCAAAAACGTTTGGCGATCGCTACACTCTACGTAACCCACGATCAGGCGGAAGCGATGGTGCTCTCGGACCGCATCATCGTGATGCGCGAGGGTCGCATAGAGCAGGTCGGGACGCCTTTAGAGGTTTACGAGTCCCCCAAGACAGAGTTCGTGAGCGATTTTGTTGGCATGGCGAACCTATTTGCCGCTCGAGTGAAAGCGATTCAGGATGAGAAATGCTGTTTACAACTAGCCGCAAACGGTCGTGAGCTCGTTCTTCCAGGGAAGCCTCCAGAGGCTGGTAATGTGTTGCTTATGATCCGGCCGGAAAATGTTCGGCTAGGGGCAAGCGCAGATCTACCGGCGGAGAATACCTGGCCGACCAGAGTCGACGCCAGCGCCTATTTTGGCGACCACCGGCAATATATCTTGCGAGATGGAGAACTTACGATTCGTGCAAAGACCGAGACAAGGGTGGTCTTTAACCGGGGAGACTCCGTGGTCGTTCACATTCCCCCGGAGGATATTGTGCTCATAGGCTAGGGCGGGTAATTCTTTCGGTGAGTGCTCCGGGAATTAGTATGAAAGACAGCCCAAAAACCGTGGTTAAAGTCATTGCCACCGGTGGTACGATTGCTAACACGCGCGCCGGACGAATTTCTATACAACAGGTCTTAGAGGACATACGCAAGAATCCAGAAACTGTCGATATATTGGATGTCACGCGGATAGAATTCCTGGATCTCATCCGGGTGGGGAGCGAGGTTTTCACTTCAAAGGAGTTTCTGGATATCGCTAGAGCCGTGAACAGGGAAATTCGCGGCCTTCAAGTGGCGGGAATCATCGTAACACAAGGAACGGTGACGACAGAGGAGACAGCCTACTTCTTACATTTGCTCGTCAGAAGCGACAAGCCTGTGGTGGTAACTAATTCCCAACGTCCTCACGGCAGTGTGGGCAACGATGGCGACAAGAACCTCTTGGACGCAATAGCGGTCGTCCTATCGCCGGAGACCATTGGTAAGGGAGCCCTTGTCGTCTCCAACCAAACAATCAATTGTGGGAGGGAAGTGATTAAAACCAGCTCTCGGCCTGGGGCTTTTGTGTCCGGCGAACACGGGATTCTAGGAATCATCGAGAATGACAGGGTAACCTTCTACCGGAGTCCTGCGCGTCGCCACACCGCCAGCTCCGAATTCGACATTGACAGGATCACCGATCTCCCCAAGGTGGAGGTTATATCGGCTTATTACGACGCTGACCCCGGGCTTATCGACGCCGCCGTCCAACTAGGCGTTCAAGGGATTGTAGTGAATGGCTTGACGGCTCGCGGGACGCCGCATGCGGCACAGCGGGAGGCTTTTGAAAAGCTGGCAAATGAGGGGATGCCCATTGTGCTTACGACCCGGGGGGGAATCAACAACCGTATAAGCACAAGGAGAAGGGATCCATTCATAAGCGGGGATAATCTGCCGGCCCACAAGGCCCGCATTCTTTTGCAATTGGCGCTCACAATGACATCGGATTTGAGAGACATCCAGCGTATCTTCAACGAGTATTGAAGCGGATTTTTCACAGGCAACTCGTATCTGTTTCTGGTCTCAGTGGATCATCCCTGATTCAGGCTAACGTAGGAAATCTGCTGGTCGAGATGAAGGTTATTCAAGTCATCTGGAGGTGGACGTGATTATCGATGTACATCGCCACATGTGGTCTGCCAAGGAACGGTACCGCGAAGGAGAGTTTGCGAATGTGCCGGGCCGTGAGTCCCCTCTTCCCGTGCGCTTCAACTGGGAGGAGACAACTCAGGAAATCGTGGCGGAGATGGATGAAGCAGGCGTGGACATGACGGTGCTTTTAGTTGCTGACTTTGCGGCTCGTCGCGGGGATGCTCCGTTCGACATCCATGAGGAAAATCGTTTCATTGTCGAGGCTCGGAAAAAGTATCCGGATAGGTTGATCGCCTTCTACGGAATCGATCCGAGAAGGCTCGGCGCCCTCGACAGCTTCGAGCGTGCTATCAAGGAATGGAGAGTCCAGGGTCTCAAGATACATAACTCGGTCGGATTTTTCCCGCATGACCGAGTGTGCTACCCATTCTATGAGCTGTGCGTCCTTCACGACCTTCCAGTCCTTTTCCACGTGGCGCCAAATTTCAATCCCAGATTGTACAACCGCTATTGCCACCCCCTTGAGTTCGATGAAGTGGGCACCGACTTCCCCAACCTTCGCATTATCATGGGCCATGCAGGTGGAGACTGGTGGGCTGATTGCATTGTCGTGGCCCGTGGACACCCTAACATGGTGCTGGATCTCTCTGGGTGGCCGATGAAACTACGGGATACGCCCGCAGAGGCAGTCTATGTTCTTAACCGGATGCGTGACGGTGTCGGGATAGAACGGATTCTGTGGGCTAACGATTTCCCCGGCCCGCGAAGCCAGATATCTCTGAAGGAGTGTAAAGAGATAATTCAAAGGTTGCCTTCCTTGGGAGCGGAGCAGGGCTACTCCTTCAGCGACGCAGATGCGCAGGCCATCTTGGGCGTCAATGCCCAATCCCTGTTGAAGCTCGGTTGATGGTGGTACGCCAATTCCGGCAACCAACTTAAGGTCCATTTCGTGAAGAAGAAAAATTTCGTGAAGATGAAAAAAGGAAAAAACGCATGAAAGTTGATCTACGTACACCCCCCGCTCACCCCGTACGCGAAATGGTGAAATTTGCGCAGCGTTGTGAAGAGGCGGGCTTCTCCGGCGTCGGTATAAACGATTGCCAGCAGGATTTTCGAGACCTCTATGTTGTGATGTCCCATATTTTACGTGACACTGAGCACCTGCGGGTGCATCCCGCGGTCGCCTGCCCTGGTCCGCGTCATACCTCCGTTATTGCTTCTGCGGCCAAGACCGTACAGGAGTTTGGCCCTGACCGGTTTGAGCTATGGCTGGCCCGCGGGGATGCGGCACCCAATGGCATAGGGCTGCCCATGCTGACGGTTGGCGAAATGCGCGATGCCATTACCGAGATTAAGGCCTTCATGGCCGGCGAGGCGGGCGTTTACAAGCCGTTGGGAAAAGACCATCCCGGCAACCGTCATCATCATACTCTTGCCGACGTTCGGCTTTACCACGGTGGCGGGACGCCTGTGCCGGTATACGTCGCTGCCGGAGCGGGACCCCTGCTTACACGGATTGCCGGTGAGCTATGCGATGGCATACTGCTCGTTAGCCCATACACAGCCGAAGGGCTGGCCGAGAGGCGAAAGTGGCTGGCGGAGGGGGCCGCTCGCGCCGGCCGGGCCGTCTCGGAAATCCATATTGTTCTAAAAATTTTTTGCGTTATCAGGGATACCCGAAAAGCGGCAGTACGGAACTGGAGCCCACGCTTGCTAAACGCGCTGGCGGGGAAAGATGCAGAGAAGCGCTTGCAGGCGCTTGGGATCGAATACGATATTACGCGGCTCAAGCCAACCTTCGTGGAGGCCCAGGCAAAGCTTCGACGCTTGGGCCCTAGTTCCCATATCACAGACTGGGACGCTGCTGAGGAGATCGCCGAAGTGATACCCTACGAGCTGCAAGAAGCTATGGGGGACGCGGTGGCCATTTTGGATGACCCAGACCAAGTGACGAAGAAGTTCAAGGAACTGGAATCCATGGGAATTGACCACGTGTATATCTACAATGCAGAGGCGATGCGGCTCCCGGAACCGGAGTTGCGCGCCTTTAAAGAGGTCATAGGTCCGGCGCTTAATGCGTCTGTTTAGCTGCCGTTCCGTATTGACCCGAGGCGGCGCGCCATTGATCGCAATGCTTAGTGAGACGGAGATTGGTTTGTAACACGCAAGGTTGGACGATACTTTTCAGCCCCGTGGCGTCTCGACTGGCAGAACAGGTCTCCCCTCCGCGACAGGCACTTCAAGAGCATTAAGGGAACAAGCGAGAGCGATATAAGCGCCGATAATACCTGTAAGTTCCACTATCCGTACATCACCCAATCGGTTCTGGAGTGCTCGAAAGGTGGAGTCGCTGATGTGGTGAGGCGGTCTGAGCAATTCCTGAACGTATCGCACAATTTGCGCTTCTTCTTCCGTCAGCCCCTGTGGCGTCTTTCTATCGCGAATAGAGAGTATCGCCTCTTCCCGCACTCCCGCGTTCCGCGCATCTCTCTCGTGGCTGGCCCATGCGTAGGGACAGTCGAACTCCCTAGCGACGGCGCAAATCGCCAACTCTTTTTGCTGTTTCGGAAAGTCAGACGTATGGAGAGAATAGCCGACCAGGTGAGCGGTACGGGCCGCCAGATCCGGGCAATGGAGCAAAAAACTATAAGGCCTCGGTCGATTATTCCGGCTAGACATAATGGCGTCGTAATGATGTCTTTGGTCTTCAGACACTTGATCTCTCTGGGTTATCTCTGCGACTCTTGGCATCGTTACTCCTTTCTTCTTAACGATCTTCAGCCCACTTCCGTGGCTGACACTGAGTTTGCAAATGCCGCGAATTCACCTGTGTGCTACAGATCTGAACGGAAGATTTCTCCGCCCTTCATTACGAGCTGGATCTTCTTTCGGTTCTGCAAGATCTTGATATCGGCCAGAGGGTCACCATCCACTATTATGAGATCGGCAAGTTTCCCGACCTCCAATGTACCCAATCGATCTGACATTCTAATAACTTCAGCGCCTTTCTTCGTGTGAGCCACTATGGCTTGCATGGGGTTCATGCCATATTCCACCATGAGTTGGAGTTCCAGATTGTCTTCTCCCGTTATCCTGCCGAAGGAGCCACCGACGACGTTGACGCCCAACTCAATATATTTGGGAAATGTCTTGCGCTGCATCTCTGCCACCCTGCGGCCCTTCAGGACTCGCCATCGGGGGAAGTGTCTCTCTGCCTCGGGCCGTGCGTATCCGTCGAAGACGGAGAGTGTAGGCACTATGAACATATTGTGCCTGGCCAAGATCTCCAGACCTCGCTCGCTCACCAGGCCTCCATGTATGATGCCGTCAAATCCCGCGCTGGCGCACATCCCGATCAACTCGTCCACATAGCAATTATCGGCACTGATCACTACGCCGCGACGGTGTGCCTCATCCGCTGCCGCATCCAGCTCCTCTTGGGTCCAGTCGTTTGTTTCAAGCGAAAGAGGGATGTTGGATCCCACCGCTCCACCGACATTTACCCCAATGAAATCGGCGCCATTGAGAAGGTTCATTCGGATGGCACGCCGAACTTCCCAGGGGCCGGTACATCTTCCCGGATGGTTGATGTATTGCTCTGGGGGAACCCATAGTCGCTGGTAACCGACAGGTTCAAGTGCGTAACCGCTTGCCGTGATGCGCGGTCCTGGTATTAACCCGTGATCGACAGCGCGCTTGAGGGCAATCCCTGCGTAGTTGGGGCCGCCGATACCGCGGCAGGAGGTGATCCCTGTGTCCAGCAGCCTGCGAACAGTAGGAACACCTCGTATGGGTGCGTAGCTGGGGAGCGCGGTTAAAGGGTCCATTGGGTCTGAGGCAGGTTCACCAATCAAATTGCCGAAGCAATGGATGAGCCCTGGCATGACCGTTTTGCCAATAATATTAAATACGCGAGCGTCTGGCGGGACTGGAGTTTGGGCGGTGCGACCGATCCTCGTAATTGCATCGCCCTCGATAATAATGGTCGTGTCTGGTGAGGGGTTCCCACCAGTACCATCGATCAGCGTTCCTCCAGTAATTGCGACGGTCATCTGATTTCTCCTAACATCACGCGAGACGAAGCGTCTGAAAATATATATCGGATGTCGCAGGCCTACATGTAGCCGAGTCCTAGGGCCTCTGGAAAATTACAGGCGAAGAGTTAGACCGCCCGACCAGAAGGGTGCATGTAGGGAATAGAACTACGTGCTCCGCAGATCTTCTGGTAAATCGGAGCGGAAGACTTCTCCTTTCTTCATGACGAGCTGGATCTTCTTTCGATCCTGCAAGATTTTGATGTCGGCCAGAGGGTCACCATCCACCACGATAAGATCGGCAAGTTTTCCCACCTCCAAGGTTCCCAATCGGTCTTGCATCCTCATCGCGTAAGCTCCGTTCTTCGTATGGGCCACTATGGCCTGCATTGGGGTCATGCCATAGTCAACCATGAGCTGGAGCTCCAAGGCTCCCTCTCCGGGCCGTCTGCCTCTCCCTGGTCCTGAGCCGTCAGAACCGCCGACAACCATCACGCCCATTCCCGCGTACTTCGGCCACATCTCACTGATCGCGTCCCGCATTCTCCGGCCTTTCAACACGCGCCACAGGGGGTAGCTTTTCTCCCCTTCAGGTCCCAGGTACGCATAGTAGGCGCAAAGAGTGGGGCATATGTACATGTTGTGCTTCACCAAAATCTCTAGGCCGCGCTCGGTAATCAGACATCCGTGTTCGATCCCGTCGAACCCGGCTTTCGCGCACATCTCTACGGATTCGTCAACATAACAGTCGGCACAAATCATGACTCCACGGCGGTGAGCTTCATCCGCCGCTGCATCCAGCTCCTCTTGAGTCCACTCCGTCCTCTCTAGCGGAGTTGGGGAGTTGGAACCCACGGCTCCTGCTATCTGAAGCTCGATGAAGTCCGCTCCGTTGAGCAAATTCATCCGGACGGCTTTCCGGGCCTCCCAAGGGCCCGTGATATTTCCAGGGGTGAGGAGGTGACGGTACATGTCAGGTGGCACCCACTCTCGGACGTTGCCAACCACCTTAAGATTGTAGCCAACCGCAAGCATGCGAGGCCCCGGGACTAACCCGTGGTCGATGGCATGTTTAAGGGCAATACCCGCGTAGTTGGCATCATTCATCGCGCGGCATGAGGTGAATCCTGCATCTAGCAGCTTGAGGGCGGCGGCTGCACCCCGCAAGGGCGCGTAACTTGGCAGCCGGGTCAAAGGGTCCATGGGATCGGGGGCGAACTCGCCAACGATATGAATGTGGCCATCAATGAGTCCCGGCATGACTGTCTTGCGGGCTACATTGATGATTTGGGCTTGAGGCGGCACGGGCGTTTGAGCGGTGCGACCTATCTTCGTGATCGTGTCGCTCTCGATGATAATGGTCGTGTCGGATACGGCATTTCCGCCGTTACCATCGATGAGCGTTCCCGCGACAAGTGCGATAGTCATCTACCCTCCTTGAGCGAGTCTTGCCCTCTCCATTCTCTTCTACAACACTCTGGCCTACTCCGAGGATGCGCATTCATGCGGTCGCGTACTCTGTTTGCAATACCCCCATTTATTGTGATGCCTCTTCCTCTCACTTCATTTGGTTGGTTTGCGTCCCCGACCGTCGCTTTTCCCTGACCCATCCAGAATAATGCACAACGGAAACGGGCTAAGACTATCCAATGAGGAGCAAAGATGTCAATGTGTTGTATTAGATTCTGCTCGGTCGATTGGCGGAGGGATACCGTGCGGAGGCCAACCGCCAAGACTTGGACGTCCGAAAGCCTTAAGACAGTGCGGATAGTGCAACATCTCAAGCAAACGGCGGGTTGCCGAGCTGAGTACCAGTTCCAGTACCCTCTCTTGACCGAGATCGGGCCGTTGGAGGTATGCAACGGGGCGTTGATGCCCAACATCGGCTGCAGGCGGCCAGCAACGTACGTCTCATCAGTGCACCCTACGAGCATCACCGAATGTAGGCGCCTCAAGCAGGCGAACCAAATTGCACACTGAACACACTAATCTATGCCGCTCTGACAGAACGTGGAATCAAGCCGGGCCAGCACCAGCAAGAGAAAACGCGCGTCGCGTAGTCTCACCAAAATCCCTGAAGGACGACAGACACTCAAAATGCACTGGATTATTAATCCAGTGCTCCACTCTAAGCCCTTCATTTTACGCAGCAGTTTGTAGGCTTTTAATATAGCAGTCCATGTCCAGCTTTTCTGAGGCCCTGCAATTTCCAGGAATTGGAGCAACTTTCATGGATGATGGAAGCT
>JBOHVR010000027.1:0-5576 GCA_050735755.1 Binatia bacterium | reverse complement strand
CGGTGGCCGAGCGAGCCGAGCATGGCTTCGGCGAGCGTGCTCTCGTCCCACGGCCCGTCGTAGCGGCGGTTGTTGATGAAGAAGGTGGGCGAGACCCGGGCGCCGCTGCGCCGCGCGCTGTCGATGTCTTCCTGCACTTTCGCCTGGGCGCGGCGCCAGGCCTCTTCGTGCGTCCCACTGCGCGGCGGCAGGCCGAGCTCCGCTGCCACCGCGTCGAAATCTCCGGACTTGAGCGTCGGGCCGCGCTTCATCAGCGCGTCATGCGCCTGCCAGTATTGCCCGGTGGTCTCGTGCGCGTACTGCGCCAGCTCGGCGGCGCGCCGCGCGTCCTCGTTTCCGCTGATAGGCCGGTGGCGGAATACGTAGCGCATCCGGTCGCCGAAGCGGTCGCGCAAATTGGCGATGACTTCGTTCGCGGCGAGGCAGGACGGGCAATTGTAGCTGCCGTACTCCACGAGGGTAATGGCGGCGCCAGGATCGCCCAACGCGTGATCAGGACGTCCATTCGCCGGCGGATTTAGCCTGTTTATATGCGTGTCGCTGGCGTCGTTCATGGCTATGCGGCTCCACTTGTCGTCGAGGATTGGCCGATCCGCGCTTCCATCATTATCGTTTGCTGGGAAGCGTAGGCATTATTTTTGGAAGACATCCCGTTAGCAAAATCATGATGCCCGCTCGCAGGCTGCTAAAAAATGGTTGTACATGCTGCGACAAGCTCAGGATAAACGGAAACTTCTTAATCATTTTCAAGCTCTCCCCCCATTCGTCACTTCGATAAACTCCTATGTGAATGTCAAGCCGTCGACTACACCGAGTCCTCTTATTTCTTATGACCGTTCTACTAAGCGCACAGTTTTGGAGCAGGCAAGTTTTCTCAACTTATCCTTAACCGGCAAAGACCACCGGCTATTCGCGGGGAAAGCCGATCCCTTCAAACAGCAACAGCGATTTGATCCTAAGTTTCATCGCCAGTGACTTGGAATCAACGCTGCGCTCAAAAAATGCCTCCTCCGTACTTTGGCTTCTTGAACCATTGTACCTCCAACCCTAAGTCGGAGGGAGGCTTGGTAGTCATAGTGCAAGTCTCAGGACAGCCTCTGAGCAGTATCGAATGACGATCGAAAAGTTTCTCAGTGAGCGCCCCTTAGTTGGTCCGCTTGTCGGCTGCGCGCTTGAGGTAAATCTTTTCCGCCTCTTACCGATATCGTGTCCCTAGATGTCATCTCCTATTTCGCGAACCGCTATAAGCTTTAATTTCGGTTTTCTCTATTTCAGCTTTGCAGGAAATCGTCCAGGGTTGTCTCTTCGGTGGGACAGGATTGACACTTAATACCTTGGTTTCAAGCCTTTTGGTGTGGCATGAGGATTGCCTGAATTTCAGTTGCATTTTTACAAGACAAATTCTCCGTCAACTCCTCTCCACTTGTGCAGTTCAGGCGGAATCATTTTATTGCCGACTTCCGTCAGCTCTATGCCGGCTTGGGAGCTCGGGCGTTGAGATACTGCTTGTTTCCCGAGTTGAGTTGTTTCCGCGCGCATGAAAACAAAAACGGTCAGCAAAAGTCGCCGGCTCCGAATTTGGCTCGCGCTCGTGCTCGTGGCGCTGCTTTTTGCAGTCGCAGCCGCATGGCGATGGACTCCCCTCGCCGAGCAAATCGATATCGGCACAGTTTCCGCCCGGGTGGCTTCTCTGCGAAGCAATCCTGCGCACCCCTGGATTATTCTCGCGGTGTACGTGGTCGGCAGCCTGGTACTAGTCCCGATAACGGTTTTGATCATAGCCACTGCTGCCGTGTTCGGCCCCGTCTTGGGGTCGGCCTATTCGCTCGCCGGTTGTCTTTTAGGCGCAGGAGTGACCTATGCGGTCGGCTATTTTCTAGGAAAGGATTTTGTCCGCCAGATTACAGGAGCTAAGTGGGCGCGCGTCGAGCGTAAGATCGGCCAGACGGGTATCCTCGCAGTTGCGGTCATACGTCTTCTGCCCATTGCGCCGTTTACCGTAGTGAACGTGATCTCGGGCGCGTTTCAGGTTCCACTTTGGCAGTACGTGCTGGGCTCGTTACTCGGACTCGTGCCCGGTATTCTTGTAATCAACTTATTTGCTCATCAATTCGAGCGGGCTATTCGAAATCCGGGCATGGGAAGTTTTCTTCTGTTCGGCGCATTGATTGTAATTACCGTATGGGGGACCCTGTGGGTGCGTCGCAAGCTTACAGACAAGAGTTAGCGGATTCGCGCGCGTCATCTCGGCAGCGTGACAACAAGCGCTTTGGCGACACGCCGACTGATCGAGCTCGGGTTCGCCGATAGTCACGCGGCCGCGGGAGAATAATTGTTTTTCTCTGGCTCGATTTCTTTGCCCAATGACTCGAGATCGGCGCGGCCCATCAATTTTTGGACCTTGGGAAATATCTCATTTTCTTCCTCCTGGGTTCGTGAGCAGGCGGTTTTCTGTTTTCATCTTCTTTCTGGCGATGAATATTCGCGGAGTCTATGCGAATGACAAGGGTGCGAACAGCTTGCACAACGCGCGCGCAATCGGATAGGAAAGACCCACTGTGTGAAGGAGGCAAACAAACATGGGGCACAAAACATTGACCTTCGTGCTTGGATTCCTGGCGCTTAGTAACGCGGCATCCCTCGCCTCGGCCCAGAACGTGAAAATAACGCCTTTGGGGTCTCACGATGGGGAATTTTGCCGGAACGACCGCGCCCTGATTTTTGAGGATCCGACCGGCGTCAGGATCCTCTACGATGCCGGCCGAACTGTGGCCGGCGGTACGGACCCGCGGCTTGGCGCCGTCCATGCGGTTCTGCTCAGCCACGCCCACGGCGATCATATAGGCGACACAAAAATTTCTGAAGTGAATGCGGGGACCTGCAATAGGCCCACCACCGTCACGGCCGCGCCTCACTCAAATACCGCTGAGGTCGCCGCCGCAAAAAACTCGGCGCTCGTTGTCGGCGCCCCTATCGATGAATTTCTCGCCAACAAGATCCGGGTGATACGCGGAACGGATACAGCGCAGTGCTCTGAGAGCGGTCTGGCGCGCGAGACACCCGTGCCGCTGCCCGCGCCCTGCCGCGCGGGCCTGCAGATCGGAGGCAAGAGAACGTTTAAAATCTCGGGCGCCGCTAGAGGCGTGCAAATTGCCCTGGTCCGGGCGGACCACAGCAATTACGCGCCGCGCGCTCTCCTCACGGAGCCGCAAAAGAACAGCCTGGAAACCGACCACCTCTCGGTATATGTCGGCAACGCAACCGCCTACGTGCTCGTTTTCACCAATGGGCTGAGAGTTTACCTCACGGGTGATAATGCCCTCTCAGGCGATATGAAGACGATCATCGGCGGGTTTTACAAAGCCAATCTGGCCGTGATCAACGTTGCCCCTTCCAGCATGCAGCCGGAGGAGGGGGCCTTTGCCGTCAACGAGCTGATCCAGCCGAAGTCCGTCATCGTTTCGCACACAAACGAACCGGCGACTAAGGGCGGCCGCGTGAACCCGGGAACCAGAACGGAGCAATTTATCAATCTGGTCAAGGGTATCCCCGTGCATGTGCCTTTGAGCGGGAAGACTATGGAGCTTAATGGCGATGCGCAATGCGTCGCGGGATGCAATTGAATTCACGGCTGAAATTTCTGGATTCCGGCTCGCGGCCGCGATCGCGGAAGAGGCTAGAAGGATCTTTGCCATTTGTGGAGCGGCCATGTCCCAACGGCTTTTTTTCGTGATGAGAAAATGTATATGATCGGATATCGCTCTACCAAAGGAGGATCGAGCCATGGCTTTTAGGATCAGACGGACGGGTCATCTTGTGCTGCGCGTAAAAGATCTAGAGCGGTCCAGACGGTTCTTTACGGAGATCATGAAGCTCCCGGTTGTTGCCGATAGCGGCAACGGGATGCTCTTCTTCAGCACTGATGTGAACGATAACCACCACATGTTGGCGATTCGCCAGCGACCGGGAACCGTAGCGCCTTAAAGCGCGCGATCGATCGGAGATCGTATGACGCTGTTGCGGAGCGAGGTGGTGCCGAAGAATTCCGGCAAGGCTTTTGCCGTTAAGAAAGGCCAACGGCTCCGGGTCGCGGGAAGAACGGTGGTGGACTTTGTCGCTTTCAATCTACACGACGTGAGGGAGAGATTCGATCAGGCGAGAACCAAAACCAATCAGGCCAAAATCTTCATCAGCACCGGCGACCAACTTATTTCCAAGTTGAACAATCCCTTGCTCACGATTATGGAAGACACGTTCAAAGAGGGAACGCATGATTTACAAAAGGGCATGTGCAGCAAGAAACGCTTCGAGCTGGTCGCCAAAGGCGTAGCGAAGCGGGTCTTTGCGGAAGGCATCGACATGAACCCGCAAAGACCTGAGGAGGTTCCCGATCACGGCTGCTGGGAGAATCTCAGCGAAGCTCTCAAGCCGTGGAACATTCCGCCCGAGGATATTCCGAGTCCGTTCAATATCTTTCAGACGATGCGCATTGATCCGGACACCGGCGCCATGCTCGATACGATGATCCGCCCAAAGGAAGAGGCCCGCGTCGACTTCAGAGCGGAGATGGATTGCCTGGTCGGCGTCAGCGCCTGTCCCCAGTCAGGAAGAGGAGAAGCGATCCGCGTCGAGATCTTCGACGAGTAGCGCCCGGCACTAACTTACTTCAGGGCGCCCCTCAAAACGCGGACTCCTCTATCTGCATCGGCAGCATTGTCAAAAGCAAAATACGTCACGCTCCGTCGCCCGAGTGCCGCTGCCGAAATGCCGCGCAGATTAATCCCGGCGTCGGCGAGCGCGTGAGTCATTTTCGCCCCTAACCCCGCCCGATCGGGACCTTCCACGCGGACGGAGTGCAAGCTGTCCGACGTGCTGAGACCAGCCTCGCTTGCCGCGCGGTTCTGTTTAGCTCCTCTGATCGGCGTCAAGAAAACAACTCCCATTCCCGGCTTATCCGGCTCCCGCCGCGAAATGATAAACTCGAAGCTCGCGCCTGCTTTCGTTAACGGGTCCAATTTCTCAGCGAGACCGCCCGGTCGATCGTCAACTTCTCCAGCCCACACATTCACCTTGGTAACTGAATACGCCATGCTCGCACCTCCTTGAAACGACTTCTGGCAACTTCGTCCAACCCTTATCGCTGTCGAACCCGCATCGAAAAAAGCCCGGCTGGCGGAAACCAGTCCGGGCTCAGGAATAAACAACTCAATGATGTGACCGGATTCACGAATCCAGCCGTATCGGCCTGATCAGTGAACGGTTACTTATTACACCGCCCTGTTGTCGTCAAGGAGAATCTTCAATTAAGCATGCCGGATCCTCGCCGGTTAGCTGGCCTGTTCCCTTTTTGACCGCCACGCGTGGCGGTCGAAGCTTGACGTTTGCAGGATCGCATTGCGAAGAATCGGAACCGAACCGCGCTATGAGAAATGAAGCTCAACGCGTATAGCTAACGTCGACATTTCCAATGGTCTTAATGGACCGGCCGCGATAACCTTGAAGGAGGCTATAGACTTGACGGCAGAATGGGGGATTATCAAATAACAGACACCCTACGTACGCGCCTCCTTCATGAT
>JBOHVR010000026.1:0-8530 GCA_050735755.1 Binatia bacterium | reverse complement strand
GGCATGTATTGTCTCAACATGCTGGCCATTGCGCTCGAGCTGGCGCGGGAGAATTCGGCGTACGACGGAGTCGCAAGCAAATTTTTCGAGCACTTCGTTTACATCTGTCGGGCCATGAACAACATAGGAGACGAGGGCATAGAGCTATGGGATCCCAAGGACGGTTTCTATTATGACGTCCTCCACTTACCGGGAGGCCAGCATTTTCCGCTCCGGGTGCGCTCAATGGTCGGACTGATTCCGCTTTTCGCGTGCGAGACTCTGGACTCGGAGATCCTGGACCGGCTTCCGGGTTTCAAGCGGCGCATGCAATGGTTTATCGAAAATCGTCAGGAGCTCTCTGACTACATCGAAACGGAAACCACGGAGGAGCTGCATGTGCGCCGTTTCCTTTCCCTGGTGAACCGAAAACGGCTCCGGCGGGTACTTCGCTACATGCTCGACGAAAACGAGTTTCTATCTCCATACGGTATCCGCGCCCTGTCCTCTTTTCACCGCGATCATCCGTATATTCTACCCGTCAACGGGAGCCAACATCGGGTGGACTACGAACCGGCCGAGTCCAGCAGCGGGCTCTTTGGCGGCAATTCCAACTGGCGTGGCCCGATCTGGTTCCCGGTGAATTTTCTGTTAATCGAATCGCTGCAAAAGTTTCACTTTTATCTGGGGGATAGCTTCAAAGTGGAATGCCCGACGGGTTCGGGCAAGATGATGACCTTGTGGGAAGTCGCGGGCGAGATCTCACGGCGGCTCACACATATTTTTCTTCGCGGGCCGGATGGACGGCGGCCGGTTTTCGGCGGCGCCGATAAAATACAAACTGATCCGCACTGGCGCGACCTGATTCCTTTTCACGAATACTTCCACGGTGATAACGGCGCCGGCATAGGGGCGAGTCATCAGACGGGATGGACCGGGCTGGTGGCAAAGCTGATGCAACAGTCAGGGGAATAAGAAAGTAAAAAGGAAGAAATAAAAAGCAAAAAACAAAGGCAATAGAGCGAAAGTAAAAAGCAAAAAAACCAATCTTCCCGCAGCCAGCTGCGGGGGGTCAAAAACATTGATGCGAGTGGTCCCAAGGTCGTTACCCCTGAGTGTTGTGATCGGGGGTCCAGCCGCAGTTTGGTCTGGATTCCCGATAGCAGCATTCGGGGATGACAGACTTTGAGAGCTCTGGGAATGGCTTCCACAGCAACCTAAGAAGAAAACCAAGAAAGAAGATCGCCATTCGAATTCGCAACCGGACCGGCGGTTTGGTAAAAGGTGGTCTGCGAGCATGTTGGCGAAATAGACGGAACCTTTAAGCCTGCCAACGGGTTGTTCCATCATGACATTGGGTGATCAAGAACGTTTGCGCACGTTTTTGCCGGCGCTCGTCGTGGGACTGTTGACCTTGGCTTTTATTTTGGCCAAGACCGGCCGTGACGCGCTCTTTTTCCAGGGACGCGGCCTGCTGCAACTGCCGATGGCGTACGTCAATATCGGTCTGGGATCGCTTCCGCTGGCGCTGATCTTCGTCAAAGTCATGAAGACCTGGGGGGCTCGGCCGGCGCGCGTGGGTGTCACTCTTGTCGCGGCAGTCGGGTTGGCGGCATTCGTGCCGTTTCTCGAGCCGGGCGCTGACACATTACTTCTGGCCTTTTTTATTTTCGTGCCGGCGATTTTCGGCATCGTTTTCGCCAGCGCGTGGTTGCTGGCCACGGATATCTTCGAGAACACGCCGAAGAGCGAAGCGGCGCGCGCTTTCAGTAAGATCGGCGCCAGCTCTCTCGCCGGCGGAATGATCGGCGGTCTGATGGCAAAAGTTCTGGCGCCTTATTTAGATCCGAAATGGCTGGTTTCGATCGGCGTTGTGGTTGTTGTGGGCGCGGCCGCTTTGATCATCCACACCCACGGCCGTTTTCCCACGAATTTGGCGGACAAGAAAGACAAAGGTTTTAAGAACGTGGGTTTCTCTTCCACGTTTTCAAAAAAGTACGCCCGCTCGCTGTTGGTGATTTCGCTGTTGGGCGGCCTGGCAGGTTTATTGATTGATTTTCAGTTTTATGCGGCTGCCGCCAGCGCCCAAATGGACTCTCGGGGCAACGCCGGTTTTTTTGCCAATTTCTATATTATGCTCAATCTGGGTTCGCTGCTCTTACAGCTCTTCGCGACGCCCAAAATCCAGGACCGGGTCGGGTTGCGTGGCGGGCTGATGATTTTGCCGATCGCCCTGATCGGGGGCGCCACTTTTGTGACGGCCGCGGCGACGGCGCTGAGCCGGTCTGTGCTACGGGTCACCGAGGGAGGGCTCAGGTCCTCCGTTCATCGTTCGATTTGGGAACAAGCGTTTATTCCCGTCGATTCCGCCGAGCGCTCCTTCGTCAAGCTGGTTGTGGATGGGATCGGCGCCCGCATCGGCGAAATCATCGCTGCTGCTGCGGTTCTGATGTGGCTCTCGCGGGTGGCAACGGGCGAAACCCTACCCATGCCGCTAAATTTGGCCTGGATCGCTTGGTTGACCTTGGCGACCGTGGCTCTGTGGTTGTTTCTGACTCAGAAGCTTCGCGTGCAGGTGAAGCACGAGGGTGTTACGCGCCCGCAACCGGTTGTGGCGCACGCTGAGGAGATCGACTGCGAGCGCTTCCCCGATCAATGCCCGTGCACGACGGAATTGGGAAAAGGAATTGCATAGCATGCGCCGGACTGTTGTGTGCTGCTCGATTCATTTCCGTCTTGTCTTCCGGTCGCTCTCGGTTTTGGCGCTCGGCTCGTTGTTAACCGCCACCGCGTGGGGGCAGCAATCGGCAAGCGTAATTTACTTCGCCAATGACGAGGTCAGAGTGGCGAAGCTCTTGGAGAAAAAGGAGATCTTAGATTACCGAGTCGTGCTGGCCGGCGAGAGGCGATTTCGGGAAACCTTTTTCGATACGACGGATCTCTTTCTCTACCGTCGAGGAATGTTCTACCGCCTCCGGGAAGGCTTCGATGGCCAGGCGCGCTTGGAGTTGTACAGCCCGGCATCCGCAAAGGAACGTCCCGCGCTGGGTCCTATCCGCTCGCTCGCGCTGGCGCCGGATAAGATCCTCGCGGCGAGAGAAGGGAAACTGGACGACCAAAGGCTCATACAGACTTACCGCCGCGCCCTGGGAGGACGTGACATCAAGGACGTTCAGCTGGTGGCGGAATACGCGCGCCACGGTGTGGTGCTGGAGCGGGGCGGAAAGCAGGAATTTTTTGTCAGCTTGCTGGTGGGATCGTTCGAGGGTCTGTCGGGAAGAAAGCTAAAAAAGTCATTCTGGGCTTTGGAGGTCGAAGCCGCGGCCAAAAGTCTGACTCCGGCGCATGTGCGCGAGCTTAAGCGCATCGTAGAAGTGCTGATCCCTGAGTTAAAGCTCAACGCCGAACCCAGGGGTCTCTACCTCCAGGGTATCGAAAAGGCGGTGCTGCTGCGCGACGATGAGCGCCGGGTTTCCCCGGTTCGAATTGTCGGCGGCTCACGGGGTCATGGCATAGAGCAGTTTGATTTGCCGGATGCGGTCGCCTTCACGCTCGATGGTCAATTGGTTGCCGGTGACACGGATAACGCGCGCGTAAAAATCTACAACTTCGATGACAACGGCGAAACCATCCGGATCATCGGCCGGGAAGGATCAGGCCCGGGAGAATTTGACCATGGCGTGGCCGCGAGCCTTGGCAATCATAAAATTTATAATCAGGTGCAAGGCATTACCGTCGATAAAAATGGCTTCGTTTATGTGATTGATCAGGGCAATCGCCGCCTCCAGGTGTTTGGCGCTGAGGGTAAAGTATTAGCCGATCGGACTGTCCAGTTGCATTACTGCGGCAAAGAAACCCCGCGCTGTGCTGACGGCTTGTGGCGCCCGAGCAAGACAGGCGAATACACAAGCCTGCAAGGACTCGCCAGCGATCACGAAGGCGGCATTTTTGTCTCCGACAAGGGCATGGGTAGAATTTATCGTTTTTTGCCCGGCGGTAAGATCGATCCGAATTTCCATATACAGGAGCTGGATTCTGCGAGCGGCAAGCCGACTCTGCAGGAGCCGGAGTCTCTGGCGGCATACCAAGACAAGCTTTTCGTCGCCAATGAAGGTACGGGCGATATCAAGATCTTCGAGCGGAAAAGCGGCAAACTGATGGGCGCGGCAGGCGGGTTTGGCGGCGATGTGTTTGGCGGGGACGTGGAAGGGCTGGCAGTCTCGGGGGATTATCTTTTTACGGTCGACGTGCAAAACAGCCGGATTGCGGTCTTCGACTTGAACCGTGAAAAGCCGGCTTTTTTGTTGGGATTCGTGGGCGACTTCGAGTCGGCGGATGGGATCGCGATCGATCCCACCGGTAAGTACGTTGCCATTGCGGACCAGGGGAATGTTAGAGTCTTGTTGTATTCGTTGCCGGAAATTTTGAACCATCTGCGAAGCTCCAAATCCCAATAGTGAAATTTTCATGAAGACGAAGCAAGTCTCGTGGAAGCAAGATCCTTCGGCTTGCAGCCTCAGAATGACACGAATGCTTGCTTAGTCTAAAAAGGCGAAACTCACGGTGCCGATCCTATGTCCCAAGCGGCGATTGCTCTAGAAAAAAAGAGTCCTCTCGACCGCATTTTGCTGCTGTTCGCGGATGTGCGCGCAGGCGAAGGGTTGACGGCGATCCTCTTGACGGTCAACTTGTTTCTGCTGTTGACCGCCTATCTCATTATCAAGACGGTACGCGAGACGTTAATCCTTTCCGAGGGCGGCGCGGAGGTCAAAAGTTATGCCGCCGCCGGCCAGGCGGTGCTCTTGTTTCTAATTGTTCCGGCTTACGGATATCTGGCGAGCAAGGTCAACCGCATCAAGCTAATCAACTGGGTCACTGTTTTTTTCATCTCCAATCTCGTTGCTTTCTACATTCTGTCGCAGCTTCGAGTGCCGCTTGGAATTTCCTTCTTTCTGTGGGTGGGGATCTTCAACCTTTTCATCATCGCCCAGTTTTGGTCCTTTGCCAACGACATCTACACGGAGGAGCAGGGCAAGCGCCTCTTTGCCATCGTGGCCTTTGGCGGTTCGCTCGGGGCCATTTTAGGGCCGAAAATAGCAAGTTTCCTGTTTGCGCCGTTTGGTCCATACTTGCTCATGTTGTTAACCGCCGTTCTCCTGGGTGTGTGTCTTACATTTCCGAATGTGGTCAACAAAATGGAGCGCGGCCCGGCGAAGGCTGCCAAGAAATCCCCCGATGCTCAAAAGCCGTTGGGAAAAGAGGGGGCCTTTAAACTGGTCGTCGGCAAACCTTATTTGTTTCTCATCGCCTTTCTCATGGTGGTGCTGAACGTGGTCAACACGACGGGCGAGTTCATCCTGGGCAAGACGGTTACCCAGGAAGCGCAACGGGTCGCGGCGCTGCAAACGGCGGCAACGCCGTCTGGGGGAACGGAGCAGCCACCAGCCGACGATCAAAAAGGGGAAAAGGTACGAGAGTTTATCGCAAGCTTCTACGGCGACTATTTCTTCACGGTCAATTTGATCGGCGCCCTGGCGCAGTTATTTCTTGTTTCCCGCATCATGAAGCTCTGCGGGGTGCCGGCATCGCTCTTCTTTCTGCCCGTCATAGCGCTGGCCGGCTATTCGGTCATCACGATCATGCCGGCTCTCGCGTTCATACGCTTCGCCAAGATCCTGGAAAACAGCACGGATTACTCGCTGCAGAACACCGCGCGTCAAGCCTTATTCTTGCCCACGACCCGCGAAGAGAAATACAAAGCCAAAGCCGCCATCGACACGTTCTTCGTGCGCATCGGCGACGTGATGTCAACGGCGCTGGTTTTCATGAGCGTGCAGCTTGCGCTGAGCGCGCGCGCGTTGAGCGGCATCAATATTGTTTTGATTGCATTATGGCTGCTGCTCGTGGTCGGCATTGGCCGCAGCTACAAGGCGCTGACGGCGGCTCAAAATAAGGTGGCGTAAGAAGGAAATGACGCGCGAGATTACGTACCGACACAACCGCATTACACGCCTGACGCATTGGCTCAACGCCATCGCGCTGGTAGTCTTATTCATGAGCGGGCTGCAGATCTTCAATGCCCATTCAAGTCTGTATTGGGGCAGCAAGTCTGAGCCTGACGAAGCGTTTTTTTCCATCTACGCAGCGGATGAAAATGGCTCGCTGCGAGGCTATATGCGGCTCTACGGATGGAGTGTTGAAACCACGGGATTTCTCGGCATTCAAAATACCGAGATGGGGCCGGTGGCGCGCGCGTTTCCGAGCTGGCTTACCATTCCAAGTTATTTCTGGCTCGCGGGCGGCCGGCGGTGGCATTTCTTTTTTGCCTGGCTGTTTGTCCTCAACGGGTTTTTGTACTGCGTCGATAATGTCTTCAACGGGCATGCAAAAAAGTTCTTGCTGGCTCCCCGCGATATTGCCGCGATTCCGGCGATGATTCTCTACTATCTGCATGTGCGGCGCGAATCGCCCCAGGAGGGAGAATATAATCCTTTACAGAAGATGGCTTATACCGGGGTTTTCTTTGTTCTGACGCCGGTGGTTGTTCTCTCGGGCTTGGCGATGTCGCCGGAGATGAATGCGGGCTTCAACTGGCTGCCGGCGCTGTTCGGCGGCCGCCAGTCAGCGCGGACGATCCATTTTGTCTGCACGTTTCTCTTTGCGGCTTTTACTTTTGGCCACGTTTTCATGGTCATGACCACCGGTCTCGTTAACAATATGCGCTCGATGATCACCGGCTGGTACGTCGAGAAAACTCCGTATGCCGGCGCGGAAGCGGCGGTCGCCGTCCCGGTGACGCCGATCGCCGAGCCGGTTTATGAACCGGGTCCGACGGCCAACGAACCCCCAGCGCCCGCGCACACACAAGGCGACATCGCCGTCGCACAGAGTCCGGAGGAAAAATTGGAGCAGAAAGAAGAGCCAAAGGAGGAAGGGAAGAATGGCGGAGGGTAAATTGTCCCTTTCCCGGCGGCGGGCGCTTTTGGGAGCGCTCCAGGGCGCTGGGGTCTTGGTGCTGGCGGGCTGTGAGAAATTCGTCGACCGCCTGCATCAAAACGAAAAGGTCCTATCGGCGCTCGAATCCGTCGAAGGCGGCAACCGCCGCCTGCTGCGCTTTCTCACCGGCAAAAGCCGGCTTGCCCAGGAGTTCAGTGAAAAACAAATCTCGCGTTACTTTAAACCCAACGGCAATCCCCCGCCGATGACCATGGAATATCTTGCGAACGCGGCGGCGAACTGGCCGAACTGGAAACTCGAGATTGCGGGACTGATTGAGCAGAGCCAGAGCTTCGCGCTGCAAGAACTCAAGCAAATGCCCTCCAGAACGCAGATCACGCGTCACGACTGTGTCGAAGGTTGGAGCGCAATCGCCAAGTGGAAGGGAGTTCCTTTGAGCGAGATCATCAACCGCGCGCGACCCAAGGCAGGGGCCAAATACGCGGTTTTTCATTGCATGGATACCGATTCTCAGGGCAACTCCTATTATGAAAGCATCGACTTCGACGACGCGCTCCATCCCCAAACAATCCTTGCCTATGAAATGAACGGCAAGCCTTTGCCGATGGAGCACGGCGCGCCCTTGCGCCTGCGGGTCGAGACCCAGCTTGGATACAAAATGGCCAAGTACGTCCAGCGCATAGAGTTTGTCGCGGGCATGCGGGAAATCGGACAGGGCAAGGGCGGCTACTGGGAGGATCGGGGATACGAGTGGTACGCGGGGATTTGAGACGGTTTCGGGTTTCGAGTTTTGAGTTTCGACCCGTTCCACCTTGCTCAGGTAGGATCCTGAGTCCTTCGAAGGATCGAGTTGAACCCGAAACCAGAAACGCGAGACGCGAAACCTTGTCGCTATGAGCGCCCACCCGGACGAGACCCTGGACACTTTGCTTCGCGGGCGGCTTGCTGTCCTGCAGGGGAAGACCGGTTACCGGGTTTCGCTCGATGCGATTCTTCTCGCCCGCTTTGTCAGGATCCACGAGGCCAAGAAAATTCTCGATCTCGGCAGCGGCAACGGGCCCGTCGCCCTCATGCTGGCGGCGCTCCATCCGACGGCGCGGATCGTTGGACTCGAACTGCAAGACCGCATGGTCGATCGCGCCCGGAGAAGCGTGGAACTGAACCGGCTTGGGGAAAGAGTGGACATTATTGCGGGAGACGTCCGTCGCGTAACGCAGATCTTTCAGCCAGGGTCTTTCGATCTTGTTGTCAGTAATCCGCCGTATCGAGCGCCGCAAAGCGGCCGGCTCAATCCGGATGCGGAAAAGCAGATTGCGCGTCATGAAGTGTCGGGCCGGTTGGAAGATTTTCTCCGCGCCGGCGCCTATGTGTTGCGCAAAGGCGGAATGTTTGTTGCCGTATTCCCGGCGCCGCGCGCGATCGATCTTCTCGCGGCCATGAGACAGGAAGGCATCGAACCCAAGCGGCTGCGGTTTGTTCACACGGTCGCCAAGGGGCCGGCTTCGTTGATTCTCGTTGAAGGCGCGAAGGAGGGCGGTAAGGAGCTTAAAGTGCTCGCCCCGCTCGCAGTGTATGACGATCACAGAAGCTACAC